>CAYNIH010000012.1:0-21925 GCA_964397115.1 uncultured Roseivirgaceae bacterium
TCGCGCAGGCGGCCGCTCAACAGTATTACGTTGTTATCGGAGCATTTGCCATTGAGGCAAACGCTAAGAAGTTCACAGGCTATGCCCGTAACCAACGGTATGATGCTGCCTATGCAATAAACCCAGTGCGTAATCTTTTCTACGTGTACGTACTAAGAACCAACAACCGGAAAGAAGCGTATGCGCAAACCCTCCATCTTCAAAATGAAACCGAATACAAAGATGCCTGGACGTTCTATGGCACCCTTGGCGAAAGCAGCCCTGTAACCAAAATGCAGCCTGAGCCAATAAAACAACCCAACGAAATGAAACCAGTTATCCCTCTGGTTGAAGAAAAGAAAGCCGATGAAGTGGTTATTGAAGAAATAAAACCTCACCCCGAACCCGTGACAGAAGTGGAACCTGAGGTGCCTAAACCAAAGGGTAAATTCTTCAAATTTCAGATTACCACCACCGATGGCCGGATGATGCCCGGTGAAGTACACCATGTTGATCGGGTGCAGGGACGCGACCTCGCCATATTCAAAACAAATGAACTGGTTGACATTCTGAATCCCAGCGATGACCGCCCGATGACCGTGGTGTGCGGCATCTTTGGCTTTAAAGAAGTGGTAAAAGTAATTGACTACAACAATCCATCCGGTACCGAGGGCGCTGTTCAGGGCAGCAATGGCGAATGGATCATCACCTATCAGCTTGAACGCATGAAAAAAGGCGATGTGTCGGTGATGTACAATGTTTCATTTTATAAAGATGCCGTAGTTATGTTACCCAATTCAAAAACCGAAATGGATGAACTGGTTAATTTGATGCAGCTCAACCCTAATTACAAAATTAAAATACACGGCCATTGCAACGGCAATTACAACCAACGCAAAATCATTGCCCTGGGTAAAAATAAAAACTACTTCGATATGAAGGGATCGGACGAAAAAAACGGTTCATCTAAAGAACTTTCAAAACTGCGGGCCGAAGCCATTCAATCGTATCTTATCGTTAACGGTATTGATAAAAAGCGAACCGAAATCTTTGCGTGGGGAGGAACCAATATGCTTGTAGGCGAGAACAGCGCCAGCGCGCGGCTTAACGATCGCATCGAAATTGAGATACTTGAAGATTAATCGGACATATTTAATTAAAACATAATTCCAGTTGCTATGCGTTTTCCTTTGCTTTCTTCATTCATACTTTCCTGCTTTACCATTTTCGCTCAGCCTCAGGTTTATCCGCCTCATTGGTGGGTAGGCATGAAAAATCCGTCCGTTCAGTTAATGATTTACAGTACTAACGTGGGTAAGGGAAAGCCAACGGTAACTACTAAATACCCGGGCATTCAGGTAGGCAAAGTACACTATCCTGAAAACCAGAATTACCTCTTTGTTGATTTAACGGTTTCGCCTAAAACTGCTCCCGGAAAATTCACCATCACTATTCAGTCCACCCAGCCACTCGCCATTGACTATGTACTGAAGCCTCGCAGAAAAGGTAATGGAACTGAATTCGCTCAAGGAGTAACTTCGGCCGACCTGGTTTACCTGCTCATGCCCGACCGCTTCAGCAATGGCGACCCCACCAATGACCGGCTGCCGGGTTTGCGCGATCAAAGTTTAAACCGCGATTCAATATTCCATCGCCACGGTGGCGATTTGCAGGGTGTAATCAACCACCTCGATTACCTGTACGACCTGGGTGTTACCGCCCTATGGATGACCCCGGTAATCCAGAACGATATGCCTAACCGCACCGAACATGGCTACGCATTCACCAATCATTATAAAATTGAGCCGCGCCTTGGCGGTGAAGAACAATACAAAAAGCTCGGCTATGAATTGCACAGGCGCGGCATGAAACTTATCCAGGATGCCGTTTATAACCACGTTGGGCTGTACCATTTTACCGTGCAGGATAAACCCATGCGCGATTGGCTGCACGATTGGCCTGCTTACACCAACACCACCTACAAAGACCAAACCTTGTTTGATGCCTATGCAGCAGACAGTGATAGAAAAAAAATGACAGACGGCTGGTTCACCCCGATGATGCCTGACCTTAACCATAACAACCCGTTTGTTGCCAACTACCTCATCCAACACGCCCTCTATTGCGTTGAGGAATTTGCTGTTGACGGCTGGCGGATTGATACTTATTTTTACAACGACCTGGAATTTATGAACCGGTGCAACAAAGCACTGCTGGACGAATACCCGAAACTTACCTTGTTTGGTGAAACTTGGGTGCATGGAACGGTTAATCAGGCCTTTTTTGCCGAAAACAACCTTCAGGTTTCTTTTAAGAGCAACCTGCCCGGTGTAACGGATTTTCAGTCGCTCTTTTACGGTATTCAGGCCGCGGTCAATGAAAAGTTCGGGTGGACAGAGGGGGTGAACAAACTTTACCAAACCCTATCAAACGACATCCTCTATAAAGACCCGATGAAGAACGTAATCTTCCTCGACAACCACGACCTGAGCCGGTTCTATTCCGTGGTAGGAGAAGACATGAAAAGAATAAAGGTGGCGTTCACCTGGCTGCTTACCTGCCGCGGAATACCCCAACTCTACTATGGCAGAGAAATTTTAATGAAAGGCATCACCAACCCCGATGGCTGGGTCCGACTTGATTTCCCTGGGGGCTGGCCGGGTGACAAGCTGAACAAGTTTACGGCCGAAGGCCGCACAGACGAAGAAAATGAGGTATTCAACCTCATTCGCACCCTGGCTAACTATCGTAAAAATTCCAGCGCCCTGACCATGGGTAAATTTATACACTACCTGCCAACCGCAGGCGTTTATGTTTACTTTAGGTACGATGATAAGCAAACCATTATGTGTGTGATGAACACCGCTGATAAAGAAATGGAAGTTGCTTTTGAAAACTACGCTGAACGAACGGCAGGATTTTTCAAGGCAACGGATGTGATAACCGGACAGGTTTTTCAGACAAGCAAACCAATCAGCATTAAGCCGATGACGTTGATGGTACTTGAGCTAAACCGTTGAGAGTCGACACAACCCGCTACACAGGTTTTCGCTTCACCACTCCCCTTACCGCCTTGGCGGTCCACGGATCGTCAGGCCAGGAATGTTTAGGGTAGCGCCTCTTCAATTCTTTCTTCACTTCATGATAGGTACTGTTCCAGAAGCTTTTCAAATCCTGGGTAACCTGTACAGGTTTGTAGCCGGGTGACAGCAGATGCATGGTGATTTTTATCCTGCCTTCATTAACGGTCGGTGTATCGGGTAATCCAAATACTTCCTGCAAGCGCACTTCCATTACCGGGGGCTGTCCATCGCTGAAGTAGTTTACCTGAATCATCGAGCCGCTGGGGACTTCAAGTCGTGGAGGTGCAAGCGTGTTGAGTTTTTCATAAAGTTCCCAGGGTATAAGCCCATCGAGGATGGTTTGCAGGTTCAGGCGCTGCAAATCCTGGCGGTTGTTAACACCGGTCAAAAACGGATTTAACCAATCTTCAACGGATTTCATCAACTGATCGTGGGAAACATCCGGCCAATTCTCTATCGGTCGCCAGGCGCGCAAACTCAATACCCTGTTTTGCCAAAGCGTGTGCGACTCCTGCCAGTTAAGTAACTTAAGGCCTTCGTCCTGCACCGCCTTGCAAATCACCTCCACCCGCCTGTTATCCGCTATTTCATTTAGCGGCTTCTTGCTCAATACAAGGTTTCCTATACGCATCTCCTCCACACCTTCTACCATTCCACGATGCCCATCCCACCTGACAACTTTAACAGGTGTTGCCAGTTGGACAAGGTCATTTTCATGTAAAGGAGCAGCCAGGAAGATTTTACCTTCACTGGTTCCGGCATCCACCTGGGCCACGGCAATCCATTCCGAATGCATCAGCGGGTCATGAGAAGGCAACCTGGCTACCCGCCCGTTGGCCAGTTTGTATCGCTCACCATGTTTTTCCAGTCGTTGGGCAATCCGCTCAGGGTAAGCCAGTGCCAGCAGTTTGCCTATCGCATCATCAGGAACAGGTGTGTTATCCCAGTTGATTGAAAAATTAGTGCGCCAGGCTCTTGCCAATCGTTCGATACGCTCTAAAACACTCTCTTCCGCCATCACCCGGTTGCCACTGCGCCATCTCCGCAGTACCTCCACACGCAGTGAAAGGTCAGCACTGGTTTTATTCAGTAGCGGATCACGTTCTTCCAAAATTGCCGCTACATCCGCAGCCAGCGCCACAAGGTTGCTGTACGATTCTACGGCCACCAACATGTGGGCAATGCGGGGGTGAGTGGGCAACACTACCATTTTTTTACCCAGTGAGGTAATCCGGTTTTGATGAAGTGCACCCAACTGAATTAATAAATCGGTGGCCTGGCTTATCGCTCCTATTGGCGGGGGTGTAATCCATTTCAAGTCAGTTGGGTTATGGGTACCCCAGGCTAACAGTTCCAGCAACATGCTGGCCAAATCAACTTCAAGTATTTCGGGCTTCCGCTCTTCGGCAAGGTGCCGATGCACGGCTTCGCTCCATAACCGGTAACAAACACCCGGGCCTAACCTGCCGGCCCGGCCGGTGCGTTGGGCGGCCGCATCTTTTGTCACCTGCACGGTTTCCAACCGGGTTAACCCGCTGCGCGGATCAAACCGGGGCACACGCGCATATCCCGAATCAATAACCGTGGTGATTCCTTCTATTGTTAGTGAAGTCTCAGCAATGGAGGTAGCCAGTACAATTTTTCTCCTTCCTTGCTCATCGGGCATTATGGCCTTTTGCTGAGCTGTAAACGGCAGGTCGCCATACAAGGGTACCACAACAGCAGAAAGTTCATCGTCCAGGAGTTGTGCGGTTCGTTTAATCTCTCCTGTGCCTGGAAGAAAACAAAGGATATCTCCGCTATTTTCTTTTACCGCTAACCGGATGGCCTGGTGCATTCTAACAGGCAGTGACGTGCCACGATCATCACCAAGGTATACTACTTCTACCGGATGGGTTTTACCGGCACTGCTAACCACGGGAGCATTGTTCAATTGCGATGACAGCATTTGGGCATCAACCGTTGCTGACATGATTAGGATCCGCAAATCAGGGCGTAATATGTTTTGAACCTGAAGGCAAAGTGCCAGAGCCAAATCAGCATTAAGGCTGCGTTCATGAAATTCATCAAAAATAGCCAGACCAACTTCACTAAGGGCATTATCTGTTTGAAGCATCCGGGTAAGAATTCCTTCTGTAACCACTTCAACCACCGTCTTTTTTCCAGCGCGGCTTTCAAAGCGAATGCGGTACCCAACCTGTTCGCCAATTTCTTCGTTAAGCAGCGAGGCCATGCGCATCGCCACAGCCCGCGCTGCCAGCCTGCGCGGCTCAAGCATAACAATTTTTTTTCCACACAAAGCAGGATGGTTTATTAGCTCAAGCGGAACGATGGTGGATTTACCGGCCCCCGGTGGTGCCTGAAGGATAACCACAGGGTACTTCTGCAACTGCAACCGGAGTTCGGGCAAACAATCGAGCACAGGATAGTGTAACTCCATAAAGTAAAACTAAGAAAATGAAATGTATGCCGGCCCATTTTAATCGGCAACCTGTTTAATGCTTATCCGTTCATATAACTGTACTGAATTTTTTCGACCAATGAAAATCCGAGACAACCAAATCATTGCTGGCAGAATTGCGCGGCTGGTAAAAGATTGTTTTGGATCCTGCTGCTGTACAGAATTTTTTAACTCAATCAGTACCGAAAACCGATGAAACGAAAAAAGAGAAATTGGGTGCCGTTATACATGATGGGGCGCGATTGCTTTCAGCAACAGGCGCTGGAGGCACTCGACCGTTCTGACCTTCCTTTTATGCCGGGTTATTTATTCGATAACTCCCTGTCGGAAGATCACGGCATGCTTTGGATAGATGAGGCCACTGATTTGCGGGAGTATAAAAAAGCTATCGGGGCAAAGTTAATCTGGAAGCACCGGATCAGGTTCTTCATGGATTTAAATGCATTAACGAGTTCTTCGCAGGCTCACACTGAAAAGGACGAAGCATTTAGCCCAGCCGCTTAAGCCATTTCCAGCAAAAAAGTTAAGCGGTATATTTACCCATGCCAACCCCTAAGTCATGAGTAAAGTTGTTATCAACAGTTTTGCCGAATTTGAGCAGTACACCGGCCAGGAAATAGGAGTTTCTAATTACCTGAAAATCACGCAGGAACAGATAAACCGGTTTGCCAAAGCCACGCTCGACCATCAGTGGATACATACTGACCCTGAACGCGCAAAAACGGAAAGCCATTTTAAAAGTACCATCGCCCACGGTTATCTAACCCTAGCATTAATCCCCTACTTGTGGGAACAGATCGCTACGGTAAGCAATATCAAAATGCTGGTAAACTATGGCATTGAAAACCTGAGGTTCAACCAACCGGTTTTAGTAAACCAGGAAGTCAGGCTCCGGGTCAAGTTACAGGCTATAACCAATTTACGCGGCATTGCAAAAACCGAAATGCAGGTAACCCTCGAAATAAAGGACAACACAAAACCTGCCTTTACAGCCACCATTCTTTTCCTTTATCATTTTAAGTAACCCGAATTTAACTCAGGTTAAATCCTTAACATTGGGGTAATATGGAATATTGATAATTTCTGCCATTTTACCGGGGCATTTTATATTACCAAACAACTGTTACTATAAATGAAGGTTGGGAATAAGATTCTTGAAAACAGGCGCAAGGATAGGATCAATTACCCCTACCTGAATATTCTTGAATGGGCCACACGCGAACGTACCTTTCTTATCATTATCGGATTATCGTTTATTATAGCAGCATTTGCCACCTTTAACTGGCATTTTGCTATGTGGTTGGGTTTCACGTTTGCAGCCTATGCTGCGGTGGCTAATGATAGCATTCAATCGCTGGGTACCTTTATTGAAAGCAACAAAAGCAGGCCTTGGTACATCTTATGGTTATTTACCGGCTTGATCCTGGTGATTACCATTTCGTTCAGTTACTTTTATTTTAATGGCGATGTTACCTACCAACGTTTGTTGGACGATCAGGGCAATACTGCTTACCCGCACCCAAATGAGTTTTCCTACTTTCAAATCATCGCCCCAATCGTACTACTGATTTTAACCCGGCTCAGAATGCCGGTTTCCACCACCTTTCTGTTGTTGAGTGTATTCAGTGCTACCGCGGGTGGCATCACTTCCATTGTATCAAAAAGCATTTCGGGTTACTTCATCGCATTCGGACTTTCCTTCATTATATGGTTTGCCGGATATGAATTAATAAAAAAATATTTCCATAAGCGCAGGGCACATAATGCTTGGCCGGTTATCCAGTGGGCGATAAGTGGTGCCTTGTGGTCGGTATGGCTGATGCAGGATGGCGCCAACATAGCCGTTTTTCTGCCGCGTAAACTGGAGTTCTATCAGTTTGTTATCTTTACTAGCACGATCTTCTTGGGCTTGGGGCTGCTTTTTTACCTGCGCGGGGATAAGATACAGGAAGTAGTGAGCGAAAAAATCAGAATTTCTGATGTGCGTGCTGCCACACTGGTGGATTTTACTTATGTGCTCTTGTTAATCTACAAACTGCTCGACAGCACGGTTCCGTTAAGCACCACCTGGGTATTTTTGGGAGTAATAGGCGGCCGCGAAATTGCTGTAAATTTTGCCCGCGCAAAAAAGGGATGGAACCATAAACGCAAAGCTTTCCGGCTGATTGGTCGCGATTTGCTGTACGCCCTTATCGGTTTGACCGTTTCTATAGCACTTGCCTCTGGTGCCAACCCGCTGATCCATAAAGAATTGTTTGATTTCTTTGAGGGCTTATTCTGATTTATCAGTATCGTCAACCTCGGGGATTTCTAGCTTCACGGTTGTTCCTTCGCCCTCTACCGACTCAATAGCAATCGAGCCGCGCAGTTTAGCAATGGTTTCCTTTACAATATATAAACCGAGTCCTGACCCGGCACCGTCATCGGTGGCCCGGTAAAACATTTTGCCCAGGTTCGGCAGGTGTTCCTTACTTATGCCCCTGCCGTTGTCTTCTACACATAAAATTGCTTTATTATCCTTTATCAAACCTTGCACACGGATAACCGGATCTCTTCCATTTCGGTAGCGGATGGCATTGGAGAGGAGGTTATTAAAAATAATCTTTAATCGCCAGCTATCACAATGGAAGGTTTCCGGCTGTTCTATCTCAATAATTTTTGCAACCGTTGCGCCATTTGGACTGGTATGGTTAAGTTGCTCAAAGGTTTCTTCAATCAATTCACTTAACCGTACAGGTTCGCGTTTAACTTCTGAACGGGCATTGCGCGATTGGTCAAGAATTTCACGGATGAAGTAATCCTGCTGCCGGGCACTTTTCTCAATCATATCCAGGTAAAGGCCTGCGTTATTAACCTTGTCTTTTTTAGCCAGATTAATCAACCCGAGAATAGAAGATATCGGGGCCCGCAAATCGTGCGAAACGCTGTACACAAAATTATCCAATTCTGTATTCCGTTTTGTCAGTTCGTTGTTGGTTTGCTGAAGTTTAACCTGGGCTTCGTGACGGGCACTTATTTCCTGCTGCAACGCTTTTGTGCGGTCAGCTACCATGGATTCCAGGTTTTCATTGAATTTCCTTAAATCGCGTTGAGCCTGCTGGCGTTCATTAACAGCCGAAGAAAGCACCAATACCGACAGACTGATCACCCCCACATATAGCTGAACCAGAAAAATTGAATTGGCTGCTCCTCCTTCCATAATGAACGGCCCCATGGCCTTACCGGTAAAATAAAATGCCATTACAGCAACCAACACCAAGACAGTTGTTGATATACTGGTTTGAAAACGAAAGGCCAGCCACAACAGAAAAGGAATGACCACAAACGGATAAGTAAACGGGGCTACTGTACTGATGGGATCAGCCGACAAAACCAGGTAAGCAAGAGTTGCACACAGGGCCAGCAGAGCAAACTCACCAAACTTGGCAAGACTCACCTTTCTGTTTTCCGGCTCTGCCATCGAAATAAGTAGCGGAGCAAACAACACCATACCCGAAATATTGCTCAGCCAAAATTCAAAAAAGCGGGTGATGAGCAGATCAGTATTCAATACTGCAGCGAGGTTAAGGCTTAAAACACTAACCGAAGCACTTATTAACGAAACAATAAAAACAATCAGTACAAACTGAAAAGCACGTAATGTGGTTGAAAACTGATTACTTCCCTTAATCAACCTGCTTAACAGAAATTGGCCAGCCAACGGTTCAAGAACCCGCCCGGCAGTGATAGCCGCTGACACAGCAATAAGCATCTCAACGGAGTCAATGGCGTTATGCCAAAAACTTCTTACAACAATAACCAACGAACCAATGGCTATGCCGGGCCACACCTTACGGCCCAGCAGCACCACCAGCGCCAGTCCAATGCCGGCAGGAGGCCACAAGGGCAACACTCCGGAGTCGCCAAATGAAAGAAAATGGCCGAGTTCGGCTGTGAGGTAATACGCAAGCGCAACCAGCAGGATCGATAAATCAGCCGACTGCCTGTTCATGGGCTTCTTCATAGGTCGGATTTTCCAGGCTGGCTAATTAACCAGCAATTCCCCGCAGTTCCTATGGGTTTTGTATTAGCCGGTTATTTAACCGACAGGTGCGCAGAATTAGGCGTTAATAAGCAGGAACTTAAGGCAATAAGTATTAGAAATAACTTTAATATAATTCTTAGATGGAAATAGCAGTAATAGTTCTGAAACAAGATGAATTAATAAAACCCATTAATACTTGGAATCAACTAAAGATGGAATAAATTCACCCAGCTAAATCCAAATCTACTATGAATATTAAAAGACCCCTTCCGCGAGTTGGCTTGCTTTTTTGCTTCTAACCGCCTGTAACTTCAGTATGGGTACTAAAAAGGACCTGTCCACAGACCTCTCCTATTCCTACAACGGCTTTGCTGTTTCGGATGTATATTTTGTTGATGCTGACAATGTGCCTAAAGGAAGCAATGAGGTTGAACTAAACAGCCAGGTGGCTATTGTTGTCCAGGGAATTCAACATTATACGCTGGTTGATCAAAAGGCCTACCCGGGCATGAGCCTGTACGTTACTGATAAAAACGGCAACCAGCTAATTGGTGAACGTGATATGTTCGAAAGCAATATTGGCTATTCGGCCGAAGATGCCTCCGTACTGCGCGGCACCATAACCATCGGTGAACCAATGGTTGCCGGGGAGACGTACCATGCCGAGCTGAAAATCTGGGATAAACACAAACCTGAAAATATTATTACAGTGGAGGTGGATTTGCAGGTAAAGCAACCCACAGGAGATGAAGCCAACAGTAATTGAAACGACATCAACCCGGTTGAACAGGTACACTGCTTTATAGTTAATCGCGAAATAACCACTTTTTAAACTTACCCCAGAAGGTGGCAGGATGATGGATAACTGGAGCCACCACGGGATCAACATGCTTCGTTGATGGCGAAGCTGGATTAAGCGGTTTTATGCGTTTATATTTTGACACCTTGGCCAGGTATTTCTTTGTTCTCCTCTCCTTATCACGTTCTTCTTTAAGCCGCTTTTGTTTTTCCAGTTCACGTTGCTGCCGCTCGCGGGCAGCGGCTACAGGGTTTACTTTATCACGGTTCCCGAATTGCTTCCGTGCTGATTTCACCCGATGCCTCCTTTGAGCAGGAGCAGGTTGAGGCATTTCTTCGTTTTGCCGGATAATAGTTTCCTTATGTTTCTTTTCAGGCAATTCAATCTTGCCTACCACTTTCAGGCCCGGCAACTCAATCTTCGGGGCTTTGATCAATTCTGGTTTTTCTTCGGGCTGCAGGGACGGCCAGGTAGACAGTCCGATTGCTGGAGGCTCATTTACTGGCGGCTCGGTTATTAAATGAAGAGGTGAGGGCTGCTCCGCAGATGATTCACTCCCTAAGTCATCTTCCGCTAAAAATTCCTGAACGAGGGCCGACCAGTTACCGGGCCTGAAAAACTGAACCACTTCCTTCACCTGCTCATTGGTTAGGCGGGTATTCGAATTACTATCGGGCGGAAGGCTTCCCTGGCGTAACGCAGCAACAACATCGGCCGGGCGAATGGTGAGTTTTCGGGCTAGCTGTCCAAGACGCATAAAAAGGGTCATTTAAGGCGGCAAAAATAGATACCGCAGAACAATTGTAAAAATCAGCGGAACGACCCGAAATAAAGCGGATAGTGATTTGCGCATTTCGGGTTAAAAGGGGCGCTGCAACCCGGACAGATATTGCCACAAGCTAAGTATTCGTCAATCGTCATAGTCAACCGGCACACGCCACACAGTACCGCCTGAACATGGTATTCATCGGCCGGCCAGACTTCGACCGGATGACCGGCCAGTTCTTCGTGGCAGTAATAACAGGCATACCACTCGTTACAACACCTGAATTTTATGGCCACCACATCCCGCAATGAATGGTAATGCGAACAACGGCTTTCACCGTCAACCAGGTTGCCTTTAATTATTAAAGTAATCTCTTTCTCCATTGTTTCTTTTCGGACTGATGCTTCTTGCCTTCGAGCCGTTTTAACCGCGAAGCGGTGGTTGGATGGGTAGCCTTGCGCTTCTTTGTCAATGTAAAGGCCTTTTTAAGAAGGACATCCAGTTTTTCGATTACCATTTCTTTGTTAGCGAGTTGCGAGCGGCTTTCGGATGATTGGAGTATCAATTCGCCATCAGCAAAAATATACCGCGCAAGTTTTTTTCTGATCGCCTGACGCTGCTCTTCCGTTAATGTATTAGAGTGTGTAATATCCCAACGGAGCGTGATGCGCGTATTAACTTTGTTAACATGCTGACCACCCGGGCCGCTGCTTCGGGAGGCAACAAAGCGCAGTTCATTCATAATATCGGCAACTGTAATCCGCTTCATACTTCTACGGCTCGACCGTTTTCCCAAACCAGTCCGAACAAGTGACCATAACGCATAACCCACTCGCGGTCGGAGGCAAAATCATAAAGCTGAATTAACCCTTGCTCATGCAGGGCTATCAGTTGCGCATCAGGAAGACCGGTGATTGAAACATACCCGCCAGGCGCAAAATGAAATTTCGCTTCAGAAAAATTAGGCTTATCCAAAAATTCACGAAGTTGTTGCAGTCGGGCAGCAATTTCGCCTGAAAGCCGGATGGCATCATCAAGCATGACTTTAATATCCGGAATGTGCCCCTCGTTATTGAAATCAAAATTGCGTAACACCGGTACAGGGTTAAGATGAATTTCTCCGGCATAGCGATTAACCATACTAGGTTACTGGTTTACTCCCTAAAATTTGCCGAAGGTAGTTATTTCAATTAACACTAACTGGTTCGGCTTTCAGCCAACTTGAAAAAAATGGGAATAACCATACGCTGGCGTACCGGCCTGCCCCGTTGCTTGCCGGGGTTCCAAGGTGGAGCAATTTTCAGTACACGTATGGCTTCTTCATCGCACCCCGCACCGATTCCTTTTACCACGGTAAACTGGGTGAGCGTGCCGTCCCGGTCAACCACAAATTCCACAAATACTTTTCCTTCTATACCCATCCGCCTGGCTTGTGAAGGATAGCGAATATTGTCGGATATAAATTTATAGAACGCGGCCATTCCCTCTTTCGGAGCAGCCGTTTGCTCCACTACCAGAAAAATTTTATCAGCCTCTTCTTCGGGCTCTTCAATTTTAGGCGTTTCAATTACGGTAATTTCCTGAATGGTTGTTTTGTCGGTAACATCCACATCAAATTCAACCTTAATATCTTCTTTTATTTCTTCTTCATTGGGCACCTCAACGATGCGGGGCTGCTGAAGGGCGGGGGCAGGTGGCGGGGGTATCTCCGTTTGGGGCACTTCGGCTATCTCTTCAAAGGTGTTGCTGCTGCGTGCCGTTACTTTAACCTCTTGCCGGTAAAATGTTTTCCATTCAAATGCCATAACCACCAGCAGCATGGTGATTACCAGGCTGATGCTCAGCATAAGCGGTTTTATTCTTTCCAAATCTGCCCGCGGGTATTTTTTTGGTTCATAGAACGGCCCCATACAATTTTTCGCTTTGTCGATATTAGCACTTTCCTTAAACGGCCTCCATGACGGTTGTTAGTTTCGGCTGCTGATAAATGACAGGATTTTAAATATTGATTACCTTTAACCACACGAATTTTATTAGATGGACTGATTTAGACTGGCTAATGTTGAACAGAGTTTTAAATTGAGGTATGTTAAAACGAATCTTTCTGGGGTTATTACCCGTCATTCTGCTGCCCGCTCAGGCACAGGATAGCCTTGTTTACTTTACTGACCTGCAGTTTACCTCGCCCTATGAAATGAACATTTTTAAAACACTGAATAACCGGTCGAGATACGATCCCTTTGCACTGTTGATAGCAAATGGCTCGCTGCTGGCAGAAGCACAAATTGAAAGAGCCAGAACACGGTTGTACCAATACCTTGAATCACTTAACAATGAAAAGTTTCACAAGAAAAATAGTGCAGCAAAAGTAAAAGTTATAACCACAGAATTTCGAAAGAATTACTTACTCAAATACGTGGCGGAAAGCCGCTTTGAGGATATTTTTGCATCGGGTAATTTCAGTGAAATTTCGGGAACTGCCCTGTATTGCCTGGCATTTGATTACCTGAATATCCCCTACTCAATCAAAGAAGAACCGGCCAATGTGTATGTAATTGCCTACCCCGAAACAAACCGGATTGTGGTGGAATCAACCACCACGGCCATTACTTTTTTCAGTTACGACAATACCTTCAAACAAGAATTTATTCAATCACTTCGTAAACAGAAGATCATCAGCGAACAGGAGTTTGCCAAATCAAGCGTTAATGCCTTGTTCGACAAATATTACCTGGGCCAAAATCAGTTCATCACATTGCGGGATTTGGCTGCCATGCAGTATAAGGCCGAAGCAACCAACCTGCTGCAAAACAACGATCCGGAGAACGCATTTGAACGAATGGAAAAGGCCTGTTTTATTTCACCCACGCCAAAAACAATCTTCTTGTTAATGCAAACCGGCAGCCAGGCGTTTTTAAAACACACTAAAAAAGACCTGAAGCACGCTGCATTGCTGGGAAAACTCAGCCGGTACACCGGCCTAGGAATTACCCCCGATGCTGTTAACGGGGAGTTGTACCAGGTAATTCAGGACCTGCTTTTCAATAAAGGGCAACCCGAACAACTGGAAGCGTATTACCAGGCACTCAGCTCAACAATAAAAAATATTAGCACAAAAGAGGAAATCCGTTTTGTTTATGAATATGAAAAAGGAAGATATGCCTACAACCTTGAGCGCTACAATGCCGCCCTTCCTTACTTTGAAAATTCACTGCAGTTACAACCCACCAATCAACTGGCACAGGGTATGGTCATCAGTTGCCTGAGCATGCTCGCCAACAGCCGCATGCAGGATGAAGACTTTGTTGCCCGGGTAGAACAAGTCAAAAGCCGTCATGCCGCACTGGCGGAAAACAATATGTTTGTTGCGTTGCTGGCGCACCTTTACCTTGCGCACACCGCCATCAATTTTGAAAACGGCCGGTCCACCGAAGGAGAACGGTACCGGGTTCTGTTTGAAGAATTAATTAAACCCTATGACGATCTGAACCTGAGAAGTGACCTCATCGGCAAGGCGTATTCTGCTGCAGCGATTTATTATTTCAGAAAAGGTCAATCGCGTAAAGCCCAAAGCTATATTGACACAGGCCTGAAAATTTCGCCCAATAATTATGAACTGACCGTTCGTAAAAAAATGATCCGATAACGACCCGTCAATAATGTTCAACGGCCAGGCGGTAAGACCGCTCAGTGATGTAATAATTATCCTGCAAGGTTTTTACTTTTGCAATGATCGAAATGGTTTTCATAATAAACATTCCGCGTGGCAAATAGATCTCATATTCAGCAATTCCGTTTTTATCATTATCCGGTAGTTCCTCCAACGCATCGGTAAGGCATCCCTGCGGAGAAAGTTCACCTACATAAAATTGAACCGCCCTGCTCTTATCGGATAATGACAATTGAAGAATATAGAGGTCCTCTTTCAGTAGATTATCAATGGGCTTAATAACGATGCCCGGAAAATTAGTTTTCACCCGGCCATCCTGCAGGTATTCAACAAGCCCTTTACAGGGCTGATCATTAAAGTAGGTAGCTACCGAAAGCGGTGATCCGTTTGATCTGAATTTTTCAAGCCGACCATGCCGCCTGCCGGAATCGTATTGTGTCAACTGGTTTAGTTGCCCGTTTTCATAATACCGTTTGGATACTCCGTGTTTAATGCCGTTGATATACTCAATCTCCTGATAGAGCACGCCTGTGTTGTAGTACTCCCTGGCTACACCGTTTTTCTTTCCGTTTTTATAAGGTATTTCAACACGGATTTTTCCGTTTTTGTGGTAGTCTTTTGCTACACCATCGGTCACTGCTTCCACCTCGTTCCCTGCCTGCCGCGATCTTTTCTTTCGCTGGGCCTGGGGGTCGCAGGAGAAAAGCCAACAGGCGCTAACCATGACGAGAAATAATAACCAAGTGCCTGGCCTTGCTTTGTATGGCAAATTACTGCCGATGCAGGATAAAAAACGGTCAGTACTCATAAACACAAATTCTTATGCGCTATAATAAAGCCTTTTAATGTTGAACACCTAATCTCAAATTTAAAACGTACCTTTGAACCCGCAATACAATTTCATTAACCGCCTCTGCAACCTTTTGGGCCTCTGTACCGGGATAATGATTGTTCCCAAATTAACTTAACCAATACATGAAATCTTTTCAAACCCTGGGTCTTTCCGGGGAACTTACTCAGGCAGTCGAATTGATCGGCTTTGAACTACCCACCCCCATCCAGGAAAAAGCCATCCCGGTATTGCTGAAAGGCAACCGCGACTTTATCGGCCTGGCACAAACCGGCACGGGAAAAACCGCTGCGTTCGGACTGCCCCTGCTCGAACTGATAGACGAAAAAATAACAACCACCCAGGCGTTAATCCTTGCCCCTACCCGCGAACTGGGCCTGCAAATCGTGAGCGACCTGGAAAATTTTTCAGAAAATTTTAAAGCCCTCAACATTGTAGCCATTTACGGAGGGGCCAGCATCAGCGAACAAATCCGTAAAGTAAAACGCGGTGCGCAGATTATCGTGGCAACACCCGGCCGGCTTATTGATATGCTGGGCCGAAAGGCCGTAAACCTTGGCACCATCAGGTATGTTATCCTCGATGAGGCAGATGAAATGCTGAACATGGGCTTCAAGGAGGATATTGATGAAATTCTTTCGACAACTCCTGATGAAAAAATAACCTGGCTGTTCTCGGCCACCATGCCAAAGGAAGTGCGCGCCATTGCCAGCAACTACATGAATAACCCGATAGAGCTAACAGTGGGCGACAAAAATAGCGGCAACATTAACATTGAACACCAGTATATGGTGGTGAATGAGAACGATAAATACAATGCCCTTAAGCGACTACTGGATTTCAACCCTGACATTTTTGGTTTAATTTTTTGCCGCACACGCATTGATACGCAGCGAATTGCAGAAAACCTGATGAAAGACGGCTACAATGCCGATGCCCTGCATGGCGACCTGAACCAGGCCCAACGCGATAAGGTGATGATGAAGTTCAGAAACCGGTCGGTACGAATACTGGTAGCCACCGATGTTGCCGCACGCGGCATTGATGTGGAAAATATCACCCACGTTATTCATATGAATATCCCTGACGAGATGGAGTTTTATACCCACCGCAGCGGGCGCACAGCCCGGGCCGGTAAAAAAGGTATTTCCATTGCGCTGGTTAATCCGCGAGAAACCGGAAAAATCAGGCAACTCGAAAAAAGCCTGAAAAGCCCGTTCCGTCCCATGCTCATCCCCACCGGACCGGAAGTTTGCCAGAAACAATTGCTCGCCTTAATGCGGAAAATACACGAGGTAAAAGTGAACGAAAGTGAAATTGAATCGTTTTTACCTGCTGTTTATGAGGAACTGAACGATCTGTCGAAGAACGAACTGATTAAGCGGTTTGCCTCCATTGAGTTCAACCGGTTTCTGGATTATTACCGCAATGCCCCCGACCTGAACATTAAAATCAGGGAAAACGGAAGTACCGAACGATATTCAACCGGCTCGCGCTTTTTTATAAACCTGGGCAAAATGGATAACTTCGACAAATCAACCCTGTTGGAAATGCTGGATGATTGCTGCGGGGTAAGCAAAAAGGCAGTAGGCAAAATTGATATTAAAGGTGCCTACTCATTTTTTGAAGTTGAACCAGAAAAAGCCGATGACATTCTTACCGGGCTAAAAGGTGTTCAGTTCAGAAACCGGACAGTACGTGTAGAGCTTACCGATGGAAAGAGGTATAAACCCGGTAAAAAGAAGGGCAGCAATAAAGGCAATAGGTACAGACAAAAACAAGCGCGCTAAACTACCTGTACATGGTATACATCCCGGGTATTTCGGTGAATACCCCGAACATCAAAGCCGCCCGGCTGGGGTATGTCCTCAACGAGATTAAAAATCCGGCAGGATTTAGCAAGACCTTCAAAGATCAGCAGGAACGAATAACCCTGATTTGCAGGTACAAACGTCCAAACGGGGGCAAAAGTAATGTTTTCGGCATGGATAAGCGCTGAACGGGTGCCGGTAGCCTGGTCAATCAGAAAGGTTGTTTTCCAAATCCGGATAAACAGTTCATGTACCACAGGGGGTACATGGCAATGAACATATACATAAGCCTCATTGAGCAAATCGGGTCGTATTGAAAACAACTCGTCCTGGTCAACCCAGGGCTTTGCTTTAACCGGCACAGTCTCAATAGTCGAAGTGGGTAAAGCACTAACCAGCATACTATTAATCCGTGAAACTCTATTCATGGCCAATGTAAATTTAAAAATATAAACCAGCCAGAAATTTCAGGTTTTGAGCAAGCATACCTATCTGCTCGTAAATAACTGTTAATTAACAAGTTAGGTTAATATTGAACCCCCTTAAAACACCGTTCCACCTTTTAATCAACGATAGATAATCTCCACCATCTTCTAAAGTAGATTGATATCGTAATAACCATCAGTCTGTCGGTTTTGTGGTTAAGCAGATACCCCATTGGCCATGGTCTCACAAAAAATTTAGCCGTATTCCGTTCACAGTACACTGAAATATTTTATACTTTTCAGATCTAAACATAAAGTTGCTATGGCCAAGAAAAAAGCTACCAAAAAATCGAAAGCGAAACCCAAAAAGGCTGCGAAGAAATCCAAAGCCAAGGGCAAGAAGGCATCGAAGCCGGCTAAGAAGAAAGCCGTTAAGAAAGTTGCTAAAAAGAAGGCAGCTCCTAAAAAGAAGGCTGCAACGAAACCGGCACCAGCCCCTGCACCCGCACCTCAACCCGCCCCACCTGCTCCAAGCCCCTCGTTGTTTGGAAACGAAGGCAGTGGTTCGGGCATGTAATTTCAGGTTTCCGCGACACAAAAAAAGCGATTCACCAGGTGGTCGCTTTTTTTGTTATAGATGAGCCAGGCCTTTTTCCGGAATTTTGCCCTTAATAGGTCTGAAGAAAGACAGTATCTTTTCAAAATCCGCAGCCTGGTTATCGGTTACATAAAAAGGCTCGGAAAAAATTACCTGCTTATGCTCAAAATCAAGAGCAACCATCACAATAGGCACCCCCGCCTTTTTGGCGATGTTGTAAAACCCGGTACGCAGCCTTTCAACCCGTTTACGGGTGCCTTCAGGCGAAAGGGCCAGCGCAAATTCATCCTTTTCAGAGAAAATTTTTACCACCTCATCCACCATATTTTGGCTTGAAGAGCGATCA
Source organism: uncultured Roseivirgaceae bacterium (assembly GCA_964397115.1). Lineage (GTDB taxonomy): Bacteria > Bacteroidota > Bacteroidia > Cytophagales > Cyclobacteriaceae > UBA2336. The sequence goes on from CAYNIH010000012.1 coordinate 18,813, forward strand.
ACCGGGGTGCCGCCCAGCCACCGGAAAATGAAACCAAACGGTGGCCGGAACAATTCCTTTTTACCCAAGTACCGGGCGCTCTCAAGCCGCAGAACACTCCGGTAGAGCACACCAATTACAAAATCCCAATTGCTGGTATGGGGGGCTACAATAACCACATATTTCTTCTCCTTGACGGGAAAGGCCCCCAGGGGGTGGGTATTCCATCCAAACGCCCAAAGTATGAATTTTGCCGGCCAACGGAACATCGTTATGCGTAAACCATGCTGAGTTTAACATTGCGGGGAAGCACCACTTTGAAGGTGGTGCCCATATCAATTTGCGAAGTAAACGAAATGGTACCTTCCAGTTTTTCAACTGCTTTCCTTACGATATACAACCCCAGGCCGTTTCCTTTGGAATAATGACTTGCCCTGAAGTACATATCAAAAATCTTGTCGTGGTATTCCGGGTTAATGCCATGACCATTATCGGCAAGTTCCAGAACAACGTTGCTGCCTTCTTCATAAACCCTAAGACTGATTTTTGGACTTACCGGTGCAGCAAACTGAAGTGAATTTTCAACCAGGTTCTCAATAATAACTTTTACGAGGGCCGGGTACGACACAAAAGGTTCGGATAGTGCAACCGAACAATCAACGAGAAAATGCTTGTGAGAAATTTCCTCCCGGTGGCTGTCGCATACCGAATCGAACAACTCCCTTATGCTAACCTCTTTATAATATAGTTCAAGGGTGCCCACATCACTGATAGACTGAAGTTTAACCAGCATTTTATCCAGGCTGATGGCGGTTTCCTTTACCCGTTCAAAGAGTTCAAGTGCGGCCGGATCCTTTACTGTAATTTTTGCTACTTCAGCCAATCCAAGAAAGGTGGTGAGCGGCCGCCTGAAATCGTGCGAGGAACGGTAAAAAAAGGTGTCCAGTTCCTTGTAGGCCTGCTTTAATTCGTTTGTACGCCTGCTCACCTCCTCCTCGAGGTTGCGGTTAATTTCATTGATGGTCTGGTTGGCTTCCATCAGCTCTTCTGATTGCGCCTGGATCTCCTCCTGCTTTTCGGCCAACTGCTGGTTTAGTCTAGAGAGTGCCTGGTTGGCCTCGGTAAGCTCTTCCGTTTGGGTTTGAATCTCCTCGTGTTGTTCTTTTATTTCCACATGTGCGCGTTGGATGTCCCGTTTTGATTTGTAAATATTCCATGCCAGCGCACTGATAAGGATAAACGCAAAAATTGCTGAAGCAATGACCAGCCGTTGGTTCTGAATCTGAGCCCGCTGAATAACCAATTGGTTTTCCTGAAGCTGCTTTTCCTGGTTCAAAAGCTTTATCTGCTGTTCTTTTTGCTCTATCTGATAAACCGCCTGCATTTCAGCCAACTTGGCTTTGCTGCTGGTGGTGTAAATGCTATCGTTCAGCATGTTGGCCAAACGCAGGTATTCATATGCTTTTTTATAATCATTGCTCACGCGGTAGTATTCAGCATAATTAACATAGACATTTTTGAGCAGCAGGCGCGCATTTATTTCCTCGGCCACTTTTCGGGCTTTACGCAAGTACTCTCCGGCTTCGCCAAGGCGGTTAAGCCGGATGAGGGTCCTGGCAAGAGCATTGTAAGAAATACCCACATTAAGTTTGCTGCTTGCTTGTTCCTCAATGCTAATGGCCTGCTTCTGTAAGGCAAGCGCTTTTTCCGGCTGGCCCATAGCATCATAAACAAGGGAAAGATTAAAGATAACTGCCGAGATTCCTTCGAGGTGGCCAATCACCTCTCTTATTTGCTTCGACTTCTCAAACTCTTTTATCGCTTCGGCATGTCGCTTTTGCAACAGGTAAATAAGCCCGCGGATGTTGTGGCAGTAAGAAATCCGGTACTGATCGCCAATCTCTTCACTCAGTTGTTGTGACCGGTTAATGTAATCCAATGCCAACTCGTAATTTGCCAATTCTTTATAAACCCAGGCCAGTTCGGCCAGGGCCGCGGTGGTGCGTATGCGCAGGTTATGCTTCTCGGTAATTTTAAGCACTTCATAAAAATATTTTGCTGCCAGTTCAAACTGGCCGAGGTTTTCATAAATTTCACCAATGCATTGGTGTACCTGAGCCTGTTGAGGCGGGTATTGATACCTTTTGAGGATTTCAAAGGCAGCAAACGCCTCTTCCAGGGCTTGTGAGTAGTTACTTTGCCGAAAGGCCAAATTAGATAGATTTAAGTGGCATTCGATCAGCAAGTAATTGTTTGATATAGCCTTGACCAACTCAAGGCTTTTTTTGTAATACGCTTCTGCCTTATCATACTGCAACAGGTTTTGGTACGCTTTTCCGGTGTTAAGCCAAATGCTTATCTGGCCAACGGGGTACGAAGTACTATCTTGGTAGCGCTGTGCAGTATTTAATGCTTCCAGAGCTTCCACATTTCGGAATCGCACAACGTTCAGCAGACCGATGTTTTTATAGACGATAGCCAAAATTCGCGGGTTAGCACTAATCAAGGCCTCTTTCAAGGCTCGGTTATAATAAAATTCTGCCGAATCAAAGTAAGACAAATCGCGCCAGGCACTGCCCATCATGGAATAATTATAAAGCGAAATCTCGGCTGCATTTTCCACTTTCACGGAATCCGAAAGGCGGTAGTACCTGAATGCCCTGGTAAAATCAGATTGGCTTACATACCCGATGCCCACATAGCAATAGCCCCGTTTGATGCCCATCGGGTAGTTGATGGCCAGCGCTTCCTTTAGTGCCTTCTCGGCAAATTCAAAACCGAGTTTATCATCATAATCATAAAGTTCGTAAGCAATCTCACTCAGGATATCCACCCGCTTTTGAGGGTCCTTCACGATGGTTAATGCCGTCCGCAGGCTGTCAACCACAGGGATTTGGGCATCAGCCTCAGGGAAAAATAAGAGGATGAACAAAGACGAAACGATAATCCGGAATGAAAACCTCACTGCAGACAATTTAACGCCCTCAAGCTAAGAGTTTTAAGTCGCTCAATCAATAGATTTAATTTGACAAGAATATCCTTAGTTAATTACACGCTTTATGCTGTGATATCTCTAATTTGTTGGCAGTTCGGTGCTTCAGCAATAAAAGCAGACGGATTACCGTAATGTTGTG
>CAYNIH010000013.1:0-21613 GCA_964397115.1 uncultured Roseivirgaceae bacterium
CTCTTCCGTATCCTCTTTCAGCGTAAAAGAGATAACGCCTCCGAACAAGCCATTTTGCTGGCGCGCGGCCACATCGTGGTTTTTATGATGCGCCAGGCCCGGATAATAGACGTTGTGAATATCCTCGCATTGGGTGAGAAATTCAGCCACTGCCAATGCTGTTTTGCATTGACGCACAACGCGGAGGGTTACCGTTTCAATACCCCGGATGGTTAGCCAGCAATCCTGCGGACCGAGAATGCCACCGGTAGCATTTTGAATGAATTTTATTTTTTCGGCAAGTTCTTCCGCTTTCACCACTACCAGCCCGGCCACCAGGTCGGAATGTCCTGCCAGGTATTTTGTGCCGCTGTGGATAACGATGTCGGCACCCAATGCCAGGGGTTGCTGCGCAACGGGCGAGGCAAAGGTGTTATCTACCACTACCAAAATCCTATTCGCGTGCGCAATGGCCGATATTTTTTCGATGTCGGAGATTTTCAACGTAGGATTGGTGGGCGACTCCAGCCAGATGAGTTTTGTTTTGTCGTTGATGTATTCAATAATGTTCGCGGCATCGGTAGTGTCCACATAGTGTATTTTGATACCGAATTTTTCATAGACGTGCGTAAACAGCCGGTAGGCTCCGCCATAAATGTCATCAACGGCAATAATCTCGTCACCCGATGAAAGCAGCTTGGCAACGGCATCAATCGCGGCAAGGCCGGTGGCAAAAGCAAAGCCTGCATGGCCGCCCTCTAGTTGGGCAATAATTTTTTCCAGCGCCATCCGGGTGGGGTTGTTGGAGCGGCCATAATCAAAACCTTTGTTTACACCGGGTGCCTGCTGCACGTAGGTGGCGGTTTGGTAAATGGGTACGGAAATGGAGCCGGTCAGTTCGTCAACCGGTACGCTGTGGATGAGGGCAGTGGTGTTGCTCATGGTAAATTGATTTTTAGGTTTTACAATTTTTAAAACCACTTACCGAGTAAGGCTTACCGGAATGAGCAACAAAAAAGCTCTTCCGATAAATCAGAAGAGCTTTTGTATTTCAAAGGTTGATAACGCAAGCAGTAATCTGACTTATCTTTCCCTGAATTGACTTCAGGGCTGGAGTTGGCACCTTATTCCGATGGCAATCGGAACAGGTTGTCAAGGCTTCATCGGGCCATTTCCCTCAGCCTTTCTTGATAAGTGACTTGTTAAAGAACGTGCACAAAGATAAACGGAATGTTATTTAAAAATCCAAACCAGCTTGTGAAAAATGCTGGTAAGGGGTGTTAACTTCAATGCGAATTATCCTCACTACCCAATGTGGCCGAACGGATGTTTGGTATTGATTTTTGTTTTTTTGATAGTGCCCGCTCCTTCGGGCAATGGTCAGGATTACAATGCCTTACGGCAGGCAATGGTGGAGAAACAACTGAAAGCAAAAGGCATAAAATCTGAGGCCGTTTTGGCGGCCATGGGCAAGGTTGAACGCCACCGGTTTGTACCGAAAAAAATTTCGCCACAGGCCTACAACGACACTGCCCTACCTATTGGTGAGGGGCAAACTATTTCGCAACCGTATATCGTAGCGTTTATGACCGAAGCCCTGAATGTAAAAACCACCGACAGGGTGCTGGAAATCGGTACAGGCTCGGGCTACCAGGCCGCCATCCTGGCCGAGTTGTGCAGGCAAGTGTACACCATTGAACTGCAACCGATGTTGGGCAACCGTGCCGACAGCCTGCTGAAGTATTTGAACTACAAAAATATTTTTGTGCGCATTGGCGATGGGTATCAGGGCTGGCCGGAGGCTGCACCTTTTGATGCGATTATAGTTACCTGCTCACCAAGCCACATCCCGAAAGCGCTGGAGGATCAGTTGAAAGAAGGCGGCCGGTTGATCATCCCGGTAGGCAAAACATCGGTGCAGGAACTGGTGCTGGTTACCAAAGAAAACGGCAAACTGAAGCGGCAAAACCGCTTGCCGGTGCTGTTTGTACCCATGCGCGATAAACGGGGAAACCGGTATTGAACAGGTCCAAAACTTAACACGGATTAAGCTGTTAATTCCCGCGGCCATTCCGTAACTTTCTGTAAACCAAACCCCATGTGCTATGAAAAACATTATTACCGGCTTTGCAGCAGGTGTGCTCCTGCTGTTGGCTATTTCTTATTTTTTTAAGCCCGCCTGGTTATGCGGCTCAATTGCTGCTGATGATCGGAAACCGCTGCTTTCTCTGGCTGACCTGGCTATGGAAGCAGGCCAAAAGGAAGGCAACGACCTGGCCACATTGGTTGCACTGGATAAGCAGTTTTACAAGGACTTGCTTAATGGCAACAAGGTCAGCAGCATGTACTTTTATTCTCGTCATGGGTCTTGCTGCCCGTGTTCATCCGGAGGTACAAAGTGTTGCATGTGTCCTCCCCGATCGGGAATGGGTGCTCCGGTCAATTCAACCGATCAGGCATACCTTATTAATCAATCCGCTTTTCAGTTTGCAGCAAATCAAAAGGTCCAGTCATTCGAAAAGTTGGACCTGGAAAAGAGCGAAGCAGAGGGTGTAAAAATTTTCCTGATCCCCCAATCTGTTAAAGCCGGCAACTACAAAGTTAAATTTGAAGGAAAAATCAATATTGAATTGGATATTGCAGTCAATGCGGATCGTTCATTCGATGTTGTGGCTATCCGGTAAATGTTTTTGACTATTTTGCTTACCTATGAAGTTATTGCCTGTATGGTTAGGGCTCGTTATTTCGGCCTGCTCAGCATATAGTCAGCCCTCCGCCATCAGTCAGTTGCTTGATTCCGCAAGCGCGCTCTGGTTCAAGGATTTTGACAAAACCAGTCAACTCCTTGACCGGGCTGAGCGGGATGTTCAATTCAAAAACGACAGCAGTTCTATTAGCACACAGCTTCGGATACTTCAGTTAAGGGTTAGTTCATGTCAGGCATTCAGCAGGTTTCAGTCGTGGCGGGAAAACCTGGACTGGATGGAGAAGTTTCTGTTGGACCACCAGGATAAATTAGGTGATGAGTTCCATCAACTTCAAGTTGAGAATGAACTGGCCAAGGCAATGTATTATGTCGAAATACATGACGATTCACAGGCCCTCCCGCTACTGGTGCACGTGCAGGAGAAACTCCGTGCCTTACCACCATCCACAACAATATGCCATAACCTGTTCTTAACAACCAATTACCTTGCTGCGATTTATCAACGCAGGGGCGAACACCGGGCAGCCATTAATCAAAATCTGGCCGGGGTACCTTACTACAAATGCACCAGTTCGGGTGGCGGATATGATGCCATTATTTACCGCAATGCGGCCCTCAATTACCTGGATATCCGAGATTTTGCCAGTGCCAGGAAATACCTGAATCGTGCTGAAGAAATTATCAAAGAGCCTTTACGAAACGATCCCGAAAGCCTGACGCCCCATGCGCTGGCGTTGTATGAATCCCAGGCGCTCTTATACGAGGAGACAGGGAATTCCGATAGCGCACTGCTTTCCATAAGTAAGGCCTTGCCGCTGTTATCCCTCCGAACCGTGCGGGATGAATTCAAGGGCCGGATAAGTTTAAGCATGGCCAACCTTTACCTCGACCGTAAAGATTTTGAACAGGCATGGCATTACCTGGTGAAAGCCGAAGGGTATTTTCTGAAAGCCGGAGAACAATTGCCTGCCTTCCTTGCTGATGTGTATTTGGTAAAAGCTCATTTTTTTGAACAACAAGGCCAACTGGAGGAAGCATTGAAATACTGTAACCGTTCCATTGAAAAATTAACGGTTACCGTTCAGCCGGAAACGAGTGCCCGGACTAATCAGAAGTTCCTGTCCAACAAAAAGCTATTCAATGTGCTGGAAACAAAATCACGGCTGGAGGAAAAATTCTACAAAAAGTACAATCAGGTTCCGGCATTGGCGGCCGCGCTGGCAACCAACCGGCAGGCCATTGCCCTTCTTGACAGCACAACTATTGATTTTAGTCTTGATGAAGACCGAATCATCCTTACTGAAACGAGTTACCATGCTTTTGAGCGGGGCATAAGAATCAACAACCTGCTTTACCGCCTTACCGGAGAACAGCAGTATGCAAATCAGGTATTTTCACTGATGGAGATGAGCAAGAGCGTGTTGTTGCTGGAAAACCTGCGAGTGGTCAATCGCTTTTCAGGGGTAAGTGAAGAGTGGATAATCAGGGAGAAGGAAATAAAGTCAGAAATGTTGGCGGTAGAAAAATTGCTTTTCCAGGTAGAGGTTGGCAAAACAGGGGATGATCACCCTGTGCTCAGGCAGCGGTATGCCGATTTAAAGCAGGCGCACAGCAAACTGATTGACCGGCTCAGAGAGCAATCCCCTCACTATTACAAACTTCGATTTGATCATGCAGTTGTGTCCCCCCAAGTCGTTCAAATGCAGTTGTTAAAACCCCATGAGGCGCTGGTAGAGTTTTTCATAGGAGATTCCGTCCTCGCTGTTGCCGGCTTTACATCTGACCAGCAGTACCTTAGTGTGAAACCGCTGCCACCTGACTTTACCGACAAGTTAACGGGATTCCGTTCATCATTAATCAATCGCGCGGATTCCGGCTATGGCCGTGGTGCGCACGAGTTGTATGAATTGCTGCTAAAAGAATGTCTTGATGAATTAGGGGAGGGCATTCTATCCCTTACCATCATTCCCGATGGCTTGCTGGGGTACATTCCGTTTGAGGTACTGATGTCCGATCGTGAGAAAAGCAATACGCTGAACGACCGCTATGCGATTCGCTATGCCTATTCAGCAACCTACCTTAACGAGCAATTGCTGCGCAAGCCCGTAGAATCAAAGTATTTCTTTGCAGGATTTGTTGCCTCCGGTAATTCACCCGTACCCGGCCTAACCCGCGATACCCAACTGGCGGCATTAAGCGGTGCCGAGAAGGAAGTAATTTCCCTGGCAAAACTGATTCGGTCAAAGTTTAAAGTCTTTAATCCAGCAAGCAAAGCCGATTTTATCAAGCATGCGTCAGATTTCGCGGTTCTCCATTTCGCCATGCACTCGGAGGTAAATGATGAAAACCCCATGATGTCGGAAATGATTTTTGCTGAAACCGATTCAATTTCCGGTTCGCTAACTGCCATTGATTTGTACAGCATGCAGTTGAATTCACAACTCGTTGTGTTAAGTGCCTGCAATACGGGCATGGGCCAGTTACACCGGGGCGAAGGCATTATGAGTTTTTCACGTGCCTTTGCCTATGCCGGTGTGCCATCGGCTGTGATCAGTTTATGGAAGGTACCAGACGAGGCCACATCAAAAATCATGGTTGGATTTTACCGACATTTGAAAACCGGCAAACCGAAAAACCGTGCCCTGCAACTGGCCCGCCAGGAGTTTATTCGAAACAACCCGGAATATGCACATCCGTTTTTCTGGTCGGGCTTTATCCTGGCCGGAACGGCCGAACCGGTTGAATTTCCGGTTTTCATTGAATGGTATTGGATAGTTGCTGGGTTGATTGTTTTGGCTGGTGCAGCCTATGCTGCAAGAAAACGTATTATGCCTGCCCGTTACCTTTCAGGATCATCATGATCTGGCCGGTGTGGTACAGGTCGTGGTGAATGATGCCATGCAGCATGGTAAAAAAATTGAACGGCCTGCCCGGCACTTTTTTAGACAACACCTCATCAGGTGTATTCTTAAGAGCAGCAACCAAATTTAGTTGACTTTCTTCCAGCATCCGGAGGGCCTCTTCCCAGTTTTTCCGTGCCGGAAAATTGTCCTCATCCGAAAGTTCAAACCGTTCATCGCCTTGCAGTTTTTTTATTACATAGTTGCGCCATGCGGCCATGTGACGGACCAGTTCTTCAATGGTATGGCTGTTGCCTGCCGTTAATCGGGCATGCTCTGGTTTTAGTTTTGCCAGCACCTCTTTCACAGCCGGCCCATGCCAGGCATTTTTTTCGAAGGTGTGCGTAACAATATCAATGATTTTTTGAATTTCTGTTTTCATCATCAGGTAAGCATGCCTCCATCCACCTGGATAACCTGGCCGGTGATATAGGCCGACATGTCGGAAGCGAGGAATAAACACGCATCGGCAACATCTTCGGGTTTGCCGCCCCGTTTTAACGGAATGGCATCGCGCCAGCTTTGCACCGTTTTCTCATCCAGTTTGCCCGTCATTTCGGTTTCGATAAAACCTGGAGCGATGGCGTTCGACCGGATTCCGCGCGAACCGAGTTCAAGCGCTACCGACTTGGTAAAGCCGATTATCCCTGCTTTGGAGGCTGCATAATTTGCCTGCCCGGCATTGCCTTTGAGTCCCACCACCGAAGTCATGTTGATAATGGAACCGCCCTTTTGCTTCATCATAGGTTTGGTAGCCGCCTTCACCGTATTGAAGCAGGATTTCAGGTTTACGTTGATTACTTTATCCCAGGCTTCTTCCGTCAGCCGGAGCAACAGGTTATCTATTGTAATGCCGGCATTGTTTACCAGTACATCCAGCGCTCCGAAATCGGCCACCACATCGTTGATGAGTTTTTCGGCCTGTACAAAATCAGCAGCATCGGAGCGGTAGCCTTTGGCTTTTACGCCCTTTGAAGCGAGTTCAGCTTCAAGCGCCTGACCTTGTTCAACGCTCGACAGATACGTAAAGGCCACGTTGGCACCCTGGTCGGCAAACCGTAGCGCAATGGCCCTGCCAATTCCCTTTGAGGCTCCGGTTATGAGTGCTGTTTTTCCATGGAGTAGTTTCATATTCACGGATTTGGGTGTCGTCAAAAATAGGCAATTCCACTAAAAAACGGCATTCATAAGCGCGCAAGAAGTTATATCTTTGGCGCACTAAAATTTGCTGGCTATGTCTAAATACGATCTTATTGTTATTGGTTCCGGTCCAGGCGGCTATGTTGCAGCCATCCGCGCATCGCAATTAGGGATGAAGGTAGGCGTGGTGGAGAAGGCCGAACTGGGCGGCATCTGTTTGAACTGGGGCTGTATTCCCACCAAAGCGCTGCTCAAGAGCGCCAACGTTTTTGAATACATTAAACACGCAAAAGATTATGGTATTGAGGTGAACGATGCAAAGCCAGACCTTGCCGGCATGGTAAAGCGTAGCCGTGAAGTAGCCAATGGCATGAGCAAAGGCATTCAGTTTCTTTTTAAGAAAAATAAGATCGATCACATCATCGGTTTTGGCAAACTGAAAAAAGGAGGCAAGGTTGAAGTGACCGGTACCGATGGTAAGAAAACAGACTATGAGGCGAAGCACATTATCCTGGCCACGGGTGGCCGTTCGCGCGAGTTGCCCGCATTGAAGATTGATGGAAAAAAGATTATCGGCTACCGCGAGGCCATGGTGCTGGAACAACAGCCAAAGAAAATGCTGGTGGTGGGCTCCGGAGCTATCGGGGTTGAGTTTGCTTATTTTTACAATGCCATCGGTACGGAAGTAACCCTCATTGAATTTTTACCCAACATTGTACCGTTAGAAGATGTGGAAGTTTCCAAAGCTTTGGAAAAGTCGTTTAAGAAAGCCGGCATTACTATTTACACCGGTTCAGAAGTAACCGCGGTGGATACAAAAGGAAAAGGCTGCGTTGCTACGGTAAAAACTCCGGCTGGCGAACTGAAAATTGAGTCGGATGTGGTGCTGTCTGCGGTGGGCGTTACAGCAAACCTGGAAGGAATAGGTCTTGAAGAAGTTGGTGTGAAAACCGACAAAGGCAAGGTGGTGGTGGATGAATATTATAAGACCAATGTGCCTGGTGTTTACGCCATTGGCGATATTGTAAAGGGTCAGGCGCTTGCCCATGTAGCCTCGGCCGAAGGAATTATTTGTGTTGAAAAGATAGCGGGTCACCATCCTGAGCCGCTTGATTATAACAATATACCCGGATGTACCTATTGTTCACCGGAAATTGCCTCGGTGGGTTACACCGAGGAAGCCGCCAAAAAAGCCGGCTATCAGGTTAAAGTTGGGAAGTTTCCGTTCACCGCTTCCGGCAAAGCAAAGGCAGCCGGTGCGCCCGATGGTTTTGTTAAGGTGGTATTTGATGCCAAATATGGCGAGTGGTTGGGTGCCCATTTTATCGGGGCCAATGTAACCGAAATGATTGCCGAAGTAGTGGCGGCCAGAAAATTGGAAACAACGGGGCATGAAATCATTAAATCGGTTCATCCGCACCCTACCATGAGCGAAGCGGTAATGGAGGCTGCCGCGGCTGCCTATGGGGAAGTGATCCATTTGTAAAGCGGGTTAATGCTTCTTCAGGTTACTGCAGAACAGTACCATCGTCAGCAAAGGCCTTAATGATATCGATATCAATTCGGTCATTGAGATTTTTTGCATAGTGTACTTTTTTAATCACAAGGTTATAGTCAATCAAAAATTCTGCAGGAATGGTATTAATGGATTCGCCATTAGCCATGGCATGAATGGGCACGCCTGCCTTTCTGGCCTGGAAAGCTGTTTGAACAAAGGTGGCCAGGTGGCTTTTAGCGGAAATCCATGCCGAGTTCTCCAATCCATACACTGAATACCATTTTTTTTCCGGATCAGAAATAAGGGGAATAGGTGAAACTTCTTTATGAAAAATACTGCGCAACAATACGCTCTCTTTTGATTCGAAGAAGAAGATCAGTTCCAGGTTTTTTTTCTGAAGTTCAGGATGAAGTTTGGTCAAGGCATGCACCCGCAAGTTGCAGAAGGGGCAACCCGCATGCCTGAAAAATCCGATAAATACCCGCTTATTTTTGTATTCCGATAGGTCGATTACACGGTTAAAAATATCTTTTTCCCTAAATATGGGGGCAATAAGATTAGACTCTAATTTCATCGGGTTGTGTTTAAAAAAGCTTCCGGAAGAACCCTCCCGGAAGCATTAACTATTACGGTAACGGGTTACCTAAGGCATGACAACGGTGTCAATTACATGGATCACACCGTTCGACTGGTTAACGTCAACGATGGTTATTTTGGAAATATTTCCCATTCCGTCTTTCAGCACCAAGTCTTTTCCGATCATCATCACCCAAATTTTTTTGCCCTGCACCGTTGTAAGTTCTGCAGTACCATTACCGGCTTTTATCGCCTTGGCTAAATCAGAGGAACTTAATTTACCAGCCACTACATGGTAGGTAAGCACGGCCGAGAGTGTGCCCTTATTTTCAGGCTTAAGTAAATTATCCACTGTGCCGGCTGGCAGCTTGGCAAACGCAGCATTAGTGGGGGCAAATACGGTAAAAGGGCCAGTTCCCTGCAGCGTTTCCACTAAACCGGCCGCCTTTACTGCGGCTACTAAAGTGGTGTGGTCTTTCGAGTTAACAGCGTTTTCAATAATGTTCTTGGTAGCGTACATAGGTGAGCCACCTACTTCCACCGGCTTTTGAGCCAATAGGGTAACGGATAAAACAAAAATGGAGAGTGTGGTTAATACTGATTTTTTCATATTTTTTAAGTTTATTTTTAAATACGAAGAGATACGGTGAACCGGATTTTAGAAGAAGAAACTTAATTTCAGTTTAGCGAAGAACGGACTGCCCGGTGTAAAATGGATCTCAGAAACAGGATCAGTTTCACCAACTAACCGCGACTCGGTATCAAACTGGGCTTCGTTCCAGTTTATATTAAACAGGTTTTCCACTGAAAGCCCGACTTCCCATTTTGTTTTTGTATAGTTCACTATCAGGTCGGACAAGAAATATCCTTTTGCCACAACCGAATTGGTTTCGTTGGCAGCCCGGTCGCCCATATACCGGTAACGCAAGCTTCCGCTCAATCCGCTTTTATGTTTTACCGAAAGGCCTCCGATGGTCGTAATGATTGGTGCCAGAGGAATATAATCTGCTCCTTCAGGCTCGCCTGTTGCGCGAGGGCGAGTTACATTCACATCGGCATCGGCAAACAGCCAGGGCAACACCTGGTAACGAAAAGAGATATCAATTCCCTGCCGAATTGATTCTCCGCTAAGCTCTACGATACCCTCATCACCTACATAAATAAATTCCTGTTTAAGTAAGAGTTTCCATAAGGCAACTTGCCACAGGAGTTTTTTGGAGAGTTTGCCGTTAAAACCGGCATCTATTCCAAGTGCGCGCGGTAGTATATCTTTACCCTGCTTCTCAACAGCCACGCGGGCATCGTTTGAGTGGAAACCAGAGCCTGCTAACAAATATAAATTAAGGTTGTCGGTAGCCTGGTAATTCACTTTTATTTTCGGACTTAGGATGTAAGCTTGGGCTTTTTGGCTTTCCGATGTCAGGAGGTTGTCGTACGCAAATGTGAAGTAATCGAACCGTAAGGAGGAATTTATTGACCATTTGTTAGACAATAGCGTTTCGCTAATGTACGCATGGTAATTTCCTTCCCGTAAATCGCCCCGCTGAATGTCATTGAGGAAGGTTCTCCTTACCGTATGGTAAAGGGCTATATCGGATACGTCATCATATCGAAAACCAGCACCTGCCTCTGTAACTAAATCGCTACTCAGCCACGATCCATTACGAAGATAGGTAGCCTGGTATCCGTAAATCATCCGCGATTCCTTCTGCTGAATCTGGTCACCGTTTATTGGATCGTTTAAGAAAAAGGTAAAATTTGAATACAGGTTAAAATCATAATGTATTGCGTAAGCCTGCTGTTCAACAGATGACCTCCTGGAAAAATTGTTGAATAGTTTTGCGTAAACCTGGCTGCGACTTGTTTCCCCGCCTTCCGTATTGTCAATGGAGCCGAAACGTGTAATAGTGCCGTCTTGCACCGCCCGGTCCGGCACTTGCCCGGAAGCATTCCATCGGCCGGAAAAGTAAGCGGCACCCAGCGTAATCCTGTTTTGGTTGCGTAATGGAATGGTATATTTTCCCGTAAGGTTAACCCGGCTGAAATCCTGCGGGCTTTCAAAGAAGCCATCGGTGCGGAAATACTCAGTAGCGATATACCCGTTTTTCTTAAAGTTTATACCCGCTACGGCACGGGCTGTGGCAAACTGCCCTCCTTCCAGTTTTACAAAATTATTTTCGAGGATATTTTTTGTCCGGAAATCAACATAACCGGCCGTTGTAAAATCGCCTTTAGCTGCCTCATAAGGCCCTTTATTAAAGTCTGCCAGTTGCACAAGTTCGGGGATTAGAAAGTGCAGGTCGCTATAGCCCTGGCCATGTGCATGCGACACCATGTTTACCGGCAGGCCGTCTACTTGCAGGTTAATATCTGTGCCGTGGTCGATATCAAAGCCCCGTAAAAAAATCTGCTCAGCTTTTCCGCCTCCCGCATGCTGGGCAATGAACAAACCAGGTACTATGCGCAAGATGTCCTGCGAGGTATTTACAGGCCTGAGCCGGATATCCACCGAAGAGAGCGTGTTGACAGGTTGAATTGCCGATGTGGAGACCATCACATCAGCCAGCTGGATAGGTGCTGGCTGCAGGGCAATGCGCATGTCAGTAACCTGCACATCAGTCAAAAAAACTTCCTGTGTGTAGGTAGCGTACCCGATGTGCAAGATTTCTACTGAGTATAGGCCTGCGGGCACATTATTGATCACAAAAATGCCCTGTGTATTGGTAAGCACTCCTTTACCAACACCTTTCAGCAATACGTGGGCCCCAGGAACAGGCTGCAACGAGGTGCTGTCAGTTATTTTTCCAGTTAGCAAGCTTTGAGCAGGCAGGAAGGCTGACGAAAGCACGGGTAATAGAATAATAAGCATGAATTTTTTCATGAATCGAAAAACATAAGTTTAAAATCAAAATAGTAACGGTTGAAATGCCAGTTTTAGAACAATGGTTTGATACGGCTCTTGGGTGGCGGGGTACCTGGTTTGAAAGGGAGAGTGAGTAGGGGTGTTACTAAATCATTAATCGAATAACCGTACTGTAATTTTGCAATAACCGGGTTATCAGTGGAGTGAAAAAAAAGAAAGAAGCTAAGGGAAAAAATAACCTGCTTACCGGCATTGGTAATTTTGCTGGCATCAAACGCGTTGTGGTGATCTTCCACATGATGGTGTACATAATGGGGATGGTGTTCATCAATATGCCATTTGCTGTTGAACTGATGGAGCAATTCATGGGCTCCATCCATCCAAGCGTAAACTGACAGGCTGAGGGTATAAGACAGAATGAAGACTTTTACCGCGAGGCCATGCATGACTTAAATTTTCTTCAACGTTTCTTGCACGGCTCGGGTAACGAGAGGGCCCAGTTCAAAAGCCGCTTCTTCGGCTTGGCGCAAATATACTTTTGCCTTTTTTTTGTTTCCTGCAGCCAGGTAAATCATGCCAAGCTGGTAATACGCCTCCGGCTCAAATGTTACTCCTTCTACATAACGCTGGGCTATTGAGATGGCTTCTTCAAACCGGCCCAGTTTATAGAGCGCCAAGGCTTTAAGCAAGTATGAATGCGCTGTAGGCCGATTTTTGCATTCTTCTTCGGCTATCTGCAAGCTTATTTCAGGCCTCTGCAAATCATTGGCGTAAACGCTTGCAAGGTGTTTCGCATACATGGCTTTGTAGGCATCATGGTTTGTTAGAGCGAGGAATGCAGCAATCTGTTTTGATTTTTCGTCAGCGTTGTTTTCAAGCTCGGCAATTTCGGCCAGCATCAGGTTAGCTTCGGGCATGCGCTTCCGAGATGCAAGGAGGTTAATAAGGCGTTTGGCTTCTGTATAATTTTTGTCGTGCGAGAGAGCAATCCACGCAATTCCTTTTAAGGCGTAATCATAGCTCGGGTTTTTTTGTAATACCGAAAGGTAAGCGTTATAGGCATCTTCAACTCTGCCGGCATGGCCGTACATGTCGCCCAGATTAGAAAGCGACCAGCAGTACAGGTCTTTATTTCCTCTTATTCGTTCAAAAGCGGTTTCCATCAATAAGATAGCTGAATCCAGATCGCCTTCCAGGTCTTTTACTTTGGACTGGCGAATAAGATGAGCAAACGAATTCTTATTGGTGAATGACTTGAGGATGTTTTTAGCGCGGGGTACATCGCCCAATTCCAGGCACGCATCAGTAAGCACCAGCAGGGAAGCCGCTTTTCGGTCACCCGTTTGAAGTGCTCTTTCGGCATAGTGCCGGGCATCTTTAAAGCGGTGTTGGGTAATGGCATTTTGCGCAAGCGCTAATAGTATTCCCGCTTGTGAAGAATCTTGTAATACCAGCGCAGTGAAGATGCTGTCAGAAATGTGCATGTCGCGTATATCGCCAGCCAGTTTGAATTTTGCGGCATGTAATCCGGCTAGTTTAATCAATGATGCATTGTCTGCCGGCATCCTAACAAGGCGGTTATGCCAGAATTCCATGTCGGTTCCAAGGTTGTACCCTTCGGCCTGTTTGCTGGTAAGGTATTGTTCGTAGTCACTTACATGGGCTACCGGCTTTTTACGGGTAGAGCATGAAACCACCAGCAGGGTAGCGGCTAACCAGGCAATTAGCTTAGTATTCATCATGTTTATATTTTTAAAATAGTAAGTTTCGCGGCAAGCGATGGCGTTCAGTGAACGCATCGCGTTGCCGGAAACCAACCCCAATTTGAACTATTAATGTGGTGCAGAGAGGTACGGGAATGTGGTTAAGAATGATTTATCGTTTGCATCCACGTGGTCGTCTGTTAATGCAGGGTTTGCCGTTCCGGCAGGCCCCCCAAAAATCAGGATAAGTTCTACCGTGATCACATCATCGTCCAACTTTCTTCCCGTTAATACATTGGTGCCATCATAAAAAGTTGTGGGTCCCGTTAGGGAAACGGTGAGTACATCGGTGGCAAGTACTCCTGAAAAGGTAGCGGCATCCAGCCCGAGTAGATTGGTAGTATAGCCGGAGTTGAGGGCCAGCAATTGCGTATTAAACTTGGAGGCAAATGCTGCTCCCATCGCTGAAGGTATCGTTGTGTTAAACGAATTTTTATCAGCGCTGCCCACAAATACGGTATTGATAGCGGGCCTTGCCATCTGGTCTTCCTGCTCGTACACAATAGCTTTTGCGGGATCATCATCGCTGCAAGCCCCAATAACCATCAGCGAGCCAATGGCTAAAAATAGATAATTGAATTTCATATACGGTATTGATTAAATTTTAAATAGTGGTTTACATTTTACGATTTGTGGTAGCCCAGATGTTAATAGAGCCAGTACCTAAAAGCGACTTGGGAACTTCTACGACTAACGCCATAACGTTGGTTCCGGCAAAGGTATCGGTACCCGGATTGTTGAATCCTGATGCGCTGCCTGCGATGATGGCCTTATAGGCACCTAAGTCGAAAAAGAAGGGGTCATCCCGTGGACCGGCAAACACTTTCATGCCGTTTTGTTCACCTATAATGGGCGGTTGCCCATAGGGGGTAATGTTGGCCTCTACTGTTACATTTTTCAACAACGTGCTGTTAAGTCCGGTGGTAATCGGTGCAGCCGGGCCATACACTTTTACCTTTCCGTTTTCAAAGGTTGCCTGTATAACCAGGTCTTCCACATTGTCTTTTGTGGCGCTGTTGTCGATGTTGATTTCGAGCATGACTTCTTCATCGAACGATGCCGATGCGGTTGCTGCAGGGCTGAGTAATCCTTGTGTATTGACAACAAAAACTATGTTGCTGCCATTCGCGAATGCGTACACATCGGTGATGTCAGAACCCAGGCTGGCACTGCCGGCACCCGTAACCCCAGGCGCATCAATGTGGTCGGCCGCAATCAGGTACATACCCGATGCACAAGCCAGCACAAATGCAGCCCCCAGCACTTTCAATTTGTTTGTTCTTTTCATGGATTTAATGGTTTTAAGTTAAACTACTGGATATACGTAGCTACTAGCCTGGTTGGATTTCAGCCGGTAAGGAAACTTTGGGTAAGGTGGGTCAACCGGGAAATACCCGGCTAATCGCTCAAAGCGGGTGCGATCGGCTCTTACAAGGTTTGGTATTTACAGTTCTGCCACCTGTACGGTAACCTACCAAACAATTGCTGGAGCCTGCCTTTCCAGGTTCTTTGTGCAAATTGATTTTTTTCAATACTTTAGGCCGATTGTAGTTTCCACATCGCATCACCTTTCCACTATATTGATGAATACAGCCTGGTAGCAGGGTTAAAGGCTAAAGACCGGACCGTCCTTGAATATTTATACACTCACTATTCCGGTGCCCTGTATGGGGTTATTAAACGCATTCTGATACAAGAAGAAATAGCTGAAGAAGTTTTGCAGGATGTATTTTTAAAAATCTGGGATAATATCGCAAGTTACGACCCCGGTAAAGGCAGACTTTTCACATGGATGTTAAGACTGGCCCGCAATTTGGCTATCGACAAAACGCGCTCAAAAGAAATGAGCAAAGCGCGCAAAACCGCAGATATTCACAATATCGTACATACCATTGAAAGACAAGAGTTTGTTGAACAAGCAACCGACTCAATTGGAGTACATCATATACTTAACGGATTGCCCGAAGAGCAGAAATTGGTAGTGGATTACTTATATTTTAAAGGGTATTCGCAAAAAGAACTGGCTGAGGAATTTAATATTCCGTTAGGCACCGTTAAAACACGATTGCGGATGGCAATGAAGCAGCTACGATTAATTTTGAAGGTGATTTGAATATAGAAGAGTACATATCGACTGGTATATTGGAAGCCTACGTGCTAGGTGATCTTTCTGCTGATGAACAACGCGAGGTCGAGAAGAACCTTGCTCAATACCCTCAGTTAAGAGAAGAACTCACCCGCATTGAAAAAGTGCAGGAAGCATTTTTAATGGCGGGAGCAATACAACCCCGTGCCTCTGTAAAAGAAGGGCTTTTTAATAAACTGGAGTCAAAACAGCGGGCAAAAGTTATATCTGTTTCGGATTCTCAGTTAAGTTTCTGGAAGTATGCAGCGGCAGCTTCGGTAGTACTTGCGCTGGTAAGTTCCTATCTGGCGTACACCTATTACATGAAATGGCGGATTACCGAAAGCAGCTTAAGCGAGCTTGTTGCCCAAAATCAGCAAATTGCTCAAGATTACAACATCGTTAATCAACGACTTGATCAAATTGAAAAAGATATTCAAGTAATCAATAACCCGGCCTTTATTCGTGTGGTGATGAAAGGAACAGAAAATGCTCCTGAGGCTATGGCATCTGTATATTGGAATGCGCACACAAAGGAGGTTTACCTAAGCATTCAAAATATGAAATCCCTTGCCAGGGAAAATCAATACCAATTGTGGGCCATCGTTAATGGTAAACCAGTTGATGCCGGTGTCTTTGATACCCCTGCCTCAGGGTTGCTAAAAATGAAAGAATTGCCTGAGGCAACTGCTTTTGCAATTACCATTGAACCTCGGGGAGGAAAGGCAACCCCGTCACTTGAAACGCTCCAGGTAATTGGAAATGTGGTTAAAGGATAAACTTAGTCGCGCTTCCTTTATTAAAAAATTGAAAGGGCCTGGCAACCATTTTTCACTTCACGCTGTTATCTAAGAAAAGCCTTCCTTAATTGAAGGATCAAACAACCCTACTTGGTTTATTCAGGGTTTAGTGACCCTCTTCAGGTCATTTAACCTTGAAAAATGATGCTTTAAGCCCATTTAAAGCAAGCCGCAGAACAAGTTATGATTATTTAAAGTTTTACTTTAACTTAGGAACTCTTAATGCCTATGAAAAAGGAAATTTTAGTTAACGGGGTTTACGCCAGGGCAATGGATTTCGTCATGCTCGTCCTGTTGTCGGCAGTGGCTTTTTTAATTCTTTCCATCCTCGACAACCTGGCCTGATGAAAAAAACCTTGCCACTTCGCCATTATTTCAACCGGGCCCGCCTCTTTGGTTACCTGCTGGCGGCCATTGGGGTGGCTATCCTCATCTTTTTTGCGCTTTCCATTTTCAGCTAAAACTACGGTCAGGTTAGTTTTTCAGCTTTTTTCAACAATTTCCCATTGGCTGGTTTGATATTTTTGTTCATCCACAAATCAAACCATGCATGAAAGCAGGCGTAGTATTAATCCTTTTCGTACTGGCTCAGGCAGCGGTTGCCCAAAACTCCGATTCGCTTCAACAGGCACTCTACGGGCAGGCCATGCAGAATTTGTCTGCAAAAGATTACAGCAAGGCAGCCAGTCAGTTTACCCAGCTTATCAGTTCGGGATTTTCCGAAAAGGAGGTTTTTGTAAAAAGAGGTATCGCTTATTTTTTTCTAAAAGAGTACACGAAAGCGAAAACTGATTTTGATGAAGCCGCCAAAGGCAGGATCAGTACAGTTGAACTGTTTGAGTACCGGGGCAATGCTAAAGCCTATCTGGGCGATTACCAAGCAGCGTTACCCGATTTGGAGCGGGCCATCAGCATGGGTGCAAGCCGCGAAGAAACATTTGTCAACCTTGGTAATGTGAAGTTCAGAATGGAGAATTACCGCGAAGCCATTGCCAATTATGACAAGGCCGTTGCAAAGGGTGTTACCGATGCGGTGCTGTTCAACAATCGGGGCAAAGCCAAATTCAACCTTCAGGATTACCCGGGTGCCGTTACCGACTTTAGCAAAGCCCTTGAGCTTAACCCGGATTATGACAAAGCCCTCGAAAACCGGGGTGAGGCCTCTTTTCTGCTCAACAACTGGAAAGGGTGCATAACGGATTTTGAAAAACTGATTGCCGCAGGACGTACCGACACCGAATTTTTTCAAAAAGCCGGAACGGCAAAATATAAACTCAGCGACTTTTCCGGTGCTGCCGAGTATTTGAATAAAGTAGTCACAAAAGGAGTAAAGGATAAAGAGGTGTTTAGCATGCTGGGCATCAGCCTGGCAAAACAAAATGATTGCACCAACTCGGTGCGGGCCTTATTGGCAGCCGTATCCATGGGCGTATCCGATAAGGAGGTGTTTGCCCAGTTGGGTAAATGCCAGTATCAGGCAAAAGAATACGCTGCATCCATCGAATCACTAAGCCGTGCCATTCAACTTGGTGTAAATGGTACTGAGTTATTTTTGATGAGAGGCAATGCGTTGTTTATTCAGAAAGATGTTGACAACGCACAGGTTGATCTTGAAAAGGCCATAGCGGGCGGAGTAAAAGATGCCGAAGCGTTCAGAAACCTGGGCGACATCCGCATGCAGAAAAACGATGCTGTTGGAGCCATTAAACACTATAACAATGCCCTGGCGCTTGCTGATAAAGATGCCCTGACTTTTTACAACCGCGGGAGAGCCCGGTTAACCACTAACGATATACAAGGAGCTCTTGCTGATTTTAACAGTGCCCTTCAACTCAATCCGAATTTTTCCAAGGCGCAACTGCAACGGGGTGTTGTACGGTTTTCTGTCGGTGATTATGCCGGCTGCATCGGTGATCTTGAAAAAGCCAAACAAACCGAAGGTGAAACACCCGAAATCCTGCGCCTCACCGGCCTTTCCTATTACTACACCGGTCAGCTCGAACAGTCAAAGACAAAACTGGATGCTGCAATAAAAGCCGGGGTTAACGACAGCAAAGTAATGCTCTGTGCCGGCTACCTGCGCTACGATGCCGGTGATTTTAAAGGAGCGGCTGACGCCTTAACGCGGGCGGAAACCGGTGGCGAAAAGGAAGACGGACTTTACCTCCGCAGGGGAAAGGCCTTTGCGCAGTTGAAGCAACATCAGCAGGCGGTAGCCGACCTGCAAAAGGTTGCCCAAAAAAGTTTGGATGACCGCGAACTTTATGAACTGCTTGGATTGGCTTACACTTCTTTACAGCAGGAAAAGGAAGCATTGCCCGCACTTGATAAAGCAGTGGCCCTGGGTAGTACAAACAAAGAAGTTTATTATCAACTGGGCAACACACGTTTTAAGCAGAATAATTTTCAGGGAGCGGTTGAGGCTTATGACAAAGCCATTGCGCTGGGTGTTAATGATGAAGTGATTTTTAACAATCGTGGCAAAGCAAAATTTTCGCTTAGCCTCGCAAAAGAGTCGGTAGAGGATTTTAACCGCTCACTGGCGCTGCGGAAGGATTTTACACCGGCCATAAAAAACCGCGGTGTGGCAAAATTTCAATTAGGTGATTTTGCCGGAGCCATTTCCGACCTCGCCATTGTTGCGGCAAAGGGCGAAGCCGGCCCCGATGAGTTGGGTATGCTGGGCCTGGCGCGTTTTCAGCAAAAAGACTACAAAACGGCTGTGGCCGACCTTACCAAAGCAATTGACGGAGGAGGTAATGATGCCCGCTTTCCGGCAGCGCGGGGTATGTGTTTTTATCAACTGAATGAATTTGAAAAGGCCTTGCCTGACCTGACCAGGGCAATCGATGCAGGAACCCGTACAGCCGAAATGTATGGTACGCGGGGAGCCGCTTATTTTAACCTGAAAGATTACAAAAGCGCGCTGCCCGACTTGCAACGAGCTGTATCCCTGGGCGCAGAACACGCTTCCAACCTCGATATGCTGGGGGTTTGCCACTATGAAACCGGGCAATATGACGAAGCACTGAACCAGTTTAACAGGGCAATAGAAAAAGATCCGAAGCTGGCCGTTGCATTTTTTCATCGCGGAGAAGCCCAGTTTCAATTGCGCCTCTTGACCGAAGCCATTCAGAGCTATACGCAAGCGTTAACGCTTGGAGTAAAAGATCCGGTACTCTACAACAACCGGGGCAAAGCGTACCTGCTGCAGGAAAATTACAAGGAGGCCATAAATGATTTTTCCTATGCCATCACCCTAAACCCGCAGTTTACCCGGGCATTTGAAAACCGCGGCCAGGCATGGTTTAACAGTGGGCGGTACGACCAGGCGGCCAAGGATTTTCGAACGGTTGAAAAAATGACCGAGAAGCCAGAACCTGCTTTATACCAGTTGCTAGCCGACAGCTACTATAACATGAAAAACTATGTGGTGGCATTGGAATACTTCAATAAAATCATTTCAGCAAACAGCAACGATAAAATGGCCCTGTATAAACGGGGAAGGGTGTTGCTTGAAACGGAGGATTTTCAGGGGGCCATAAAAGACTTTGAAGCCGCACAAAAGGCCGGTGAAAATTCGGTTCAACTCTACCTCGATAAAGCCCATGCCCACCTTAGCCTGGACGACACCAAATCGGCCATAGCGGATTTAACAACGGCCATCGGGCTGGATAAGCACAACATGAACGCCTACTTTAACCGGGGCATGATCAGGGAGAGCATCCAGGATTTTGAAGGCGCTGTGACGGATTATAATCAGGTAATTGCCTTAAATCCGGATGACGGCCTGGCCTATTACAACCGGGCAAACTGTAAAGCCGAACTGGGCGATATCGGTGCAGGCATCTCCGACCTGGACGAGGCCATCCGGGTTGAACCGAAAAACGCATCCTATTATAAACTACGCGGAAATTTTTACTACCAGCTGCAGGATAAAACAAAAGCTTGTTTCGATTGGCGCAAGGCAGTTGAGTTGGGCGATGCAAAAGCCCGGTACCAGATTGACCAATACTGTAAAAAGTAAGCTGGAAATTCATCTCTCGCTTTGGGAATTATTTTTTTCTTCTGCCGGCAATTCAGTTGCATTTAGCTTTTTTGCTTTCGGCCCGAATTTTGACAGGTTCTAATTCGATTAAAAACTTACGTGCGATAGTTGCCCGCCAACTTCTCACAGCCGCCAACTCCCCGCTGGATTACTTTTGACTAAACTTTTTAAACTCCCGGATATGAAAAAGGTAATCGTCTTTGCGCTCCTTTCCCTCAGCAGCAGGTTGTTGCTGGCCAACGAAATTCTGAATGGTAAAGTAACCTCGGTTATTGACGGAAACACCCTTGAAGTAACAACGGGGTTTAACGAAACTTACCGCATTGCATTGGCGGGTATTGATTGCCCGGAACTGGGTCAGGAATTTGGCGAAGAAGCAAAGCAGCATCTTGAAAAATTGATTTTAAGCAAGGAGATTGTTCTGGAGATGAAAGGCAAAGACCGCTGGGGTAATTACCTGGCTATCGTTTTTGCCGGAGACGTGGATTTGCGGGTTGACCTGCTCACCCACGGCCTTGCCTGGACTGCCGAAAAGGGTGCCGTGCCGGCCTTGAAGGATATTGAGAACCGTGCCCGCTCAAGAAACATTGGTTTGTGGCAACAGGAAGAGCCTACACCGCCCTGGGTTTATCGCAGGCAACAAAGCATGCTGGTAGCAAAAGGAAGCTAAGCGTAATGCCGGGTAACCGGCATTTTTTGATCCTGCCCGAAAAGCCGTTCAGCCTTTGATTAGGTAATTCCATCGAAACACAACAATTTTAAGCCGTATCGGCAGTTGTTATCTTTGTATGATGGTAAAGAATTTTTTGTTGGTAGTGCTCATAAGCTGCACCCTGCACAGTTGGGCTCAGTCCGTGGCAGGTACTTCTAAAAAGAAAAAGAAGGCAAACGTTGAGGAAGTTCAGGATCAGCCCAGTTCCCTTCAACCGTACTACCCTACGAGAAATTATGAACCTAAAGAAAAAAAGGGCGCTAAGAAGTCGGCCGGTAAAATAACCTACGATGCCCGCGAACGGTTTTACGAGCGCATGGAGCAGGTAGCGAAAGCCCATCGCAAAGCCGAGAAGGAACTGGAAAAGCCCCAAAACTCCGATCCAACCTATTTTGGTCATAAACGACCACCAAAAAAACGGCCTCCCGAAAAAATGAAATTCTGCAAGGTGTGCGGCATCCGGCACTAAGTGTCGGGTTTCCGTGTAACTTCGCTCAATGGA
>CAYNIH010000014.1:0-21393 GCA_964397115.1 uncultured Roseivirgaceae bacterium
AATTTTTTTCTTTTTTTATTCGCGGTTCGTTCAGTACAAATATTTTTTTCATGCCATTGCCATCCTGCGGGGCAAGTACGATAATCCAAATGATCCCGGATACATCAACGCCTACCAGGCCTTATCTACCGCGTTAGCCTCAACCGTGGGCATGGGCAACATTGCCGGTGTTGCCTTTGCTATTTCTATTGGCGGACCAGGCGCATTGTTCTGGATGTGGGTGGCGGCTTTCGTGGGGATGTCATCGAACTTTTTTACCAGCACCTTGTCGGTAATGTATCGCGGCAAAGATTCTGAAGGAAAAATACAAGGCGGGCCAATGTATGTCATCCGCGAAGGACTTGGCAAAAACTGGCAACCCCTGGCCGTAATTTTCAGCCTATGCTGTCTGATCGGGTGTCTTCCCATCTTTCAGGCCAACCAGCTTACCCAGGCCATCATGGATATTGGATTTCCAACGATATCGTTAGGCGAGTTTACTGTGAGCGGCTTTGTTATTAACAACTTTAAGTTGCTGATTGGAATTATCCTGACCGTTTTTTCAGGCATTGTTATCTTGGGTGGCATTAAGCGCATCGGCAACTGGGCCGGAAAAATGGTGCCCCTGATGATCGTTCTCTATTTTTTATCAGTATTTATCATTTTGGTTCTGAACATTGAGGTTGTTCCAAAGTACCTTTGGATGATTTTTACCGATGCCTTTACGGCAGAATTCTACAAAGGTCCGTTGTTTGGCGGTGTAGTTGGCGGACTAATTCAGACCGGTGTGCGGAGGGCCTCCTTTTCCAATGAAGCCGGTATCGGAACAGCCCCCATGGCGTTAGGTGCTTCGCGCAGCAAAGAGCCTATACGCGAAGGTTTGGTTTCAATGCTCAGTCCCGCCATTGATACGCTGCTGGTCTGCACCCTTACCGCGTTGGCCATTCTGGTAACCGGTGTATGGCAAACGAGCGCTACAAACGGAGTAACCCTTACGGCTACGGCATTTCAAAGCGCGCTTCCGGGGTTTGGCCAGTACCTGTTACTGGTGTGCTGTTTCTTCTTTGCAATAACCTCCCTGTTCTCCTATAGCTATTATGGAAGTAAATCTATGTCGTTTCTGGTTGGTGCTAAGAGGGGCCAGTTATATAACTATTTTTACCTGGCCACCATCGTTTTCGGGGCGGTGGTTTCTATGGAAACGGTAATCAACATTATTGATATTGCCTATGCCATCATGGCCTTTCCGACTATGCTTTCCGGATTTGCACTGGCGCCCAAAGTAATGGCTGAAGCAAGGAGATATTTCAGTACGTTTGAAAAAAAATAGAGCCGGTAATACCGGCTCTATTGCTGTTTCCTTATTCTCTACATTACAAGGTGCGCTTTGCTTTCCAGGTTCCGGCCTCCGTGGTTCCGGTAGTTCCCTGGCTGGTCCATTGACCTGAAATATTATCCCCGCTGATGGTACCGCTTATCTGGATGTCGGTGCAGTCGCTCACGAGTGTATTGCCTTCAATATCGCCCTCACACGAGGTTACGCCATCTGAGGTTCCATCTGTCGGCCGCGCCAGGGCATACCACTCATCGTCAACAAGAATCAGGTTAAGCGTACCTTCGCTGTCGCCCGAAAAAGTACCTTCAAATACTTTTACGAGAGCGGTAGAAAGTTCCTTGACCAATTCAATGGATACGTTATCATGACCGGGTATTTCAGCATAAACAATTCCGTATTCCGAACCATCAGCCGATGACCAGAAGGAGATTTCCACATCGTTGGCCGTGTTCATGGTTCCGTAAAAAACTCCCTGAAAGCCAACGTCAGGATTATAGGTTGCTTCAGTTGTCAACTCAATTGTCTGACCATCAATAGTAAGCGTCATGATAATTTCTCCAAGACCATCGTTATCAATATCAAGGTAAATTTGGCCTGACGAGCCGATTACCAAGCCCTTATAAATGCCCTTACCGGATGCATCATTGGCGGCCAAGGCCTCCGGGGAGTCTACACAACTGGTACATTCGTAAGGACTTTCATCATCGCTGCAGCGCGACAAAACAAGTGCTGTTAGAACAGCAAAAAGAGCCAATCTGATTTTCATATAGATAATTGCTTTAAGTTTGACAGCCTTTAATCAATATGAAAACCTAAAGGTAACCTTATTCCTCAAGCCGATTTAATGGTTTCGCTTAACTGACCGGAGTTGTTGCCTGCCGACAAGGGGTAATCAAACAACCCGTTCTCTTTAATCGCTTCTTCAACCTTGTGGGGCACAAACTTTTCCCAACCCGGCTCGCCTTTCTTTATCATGGCCAACACATTATCGCTGATAATGTGCAGGTTGTTTACGTTGGCATCATCAATATCCTCAAGTTTATTGTTGTCCATGAGGTATCGGAAAAGATTTTTTAGATTTTTTGGAAGGGTCTGTTCGAAATCGCGAAGGGTAAACAATTTACCTTTGTCGGTTGACAGCGTGGGATAAATGTAGAGTTTTACATTCGTACCAAATAAGGATGCAAAACATTCCAGGATACCCCCCCGGATATTCACATAGGTACGCTCATCAAACACCTTCTGCAACGCGTTAATGCCCATGACAATCCCAATTTTCTTCCCTTTGGTAATGCGCGAGAGGTAATCCACCAGTCGGTAGTACTCAAAGTAATTTGAGATGAGCACATTTTGGCCCAATGAGCAAAGAATGTCGGCACGATTTAAAAAATCCTTTTCATCAATGGCACCATCCGGACCAAGATCATTAAGTGTCAATTCGGTAAGCAATACCATCTTCGACTTCTCCACATCGGGCTCATTCTTAAAATGCCTGCGCGAAGTAAGCAGCATGTCCACATTAACATGGGTAGGCGGCCGAAACCGGCCGCGCAGAACAAGTACATTTTTCTTGTAAAGTTCATCTGCCGGCTGCATTACTTCCCCATCCGGACCGAACATGGCTGCGCGGGTAAGGCCATTTTTTACGAGCTTAAGGGCCATTAGCCGGTTATCGACATATTTAAAATCGGGACCGGTAAGGCGGAACATATCAATCTCGATTCTTCGGGTACTCAATCCCTCCATCAGCGACATGAGAATCTGTTCGGGATCGTTGTAAAAGTTACAGGCATAAATCATGTTCACGCCAACAATGCCCAAAGCCAACTGCTGCTGTATGGGGTCGTTGTCGTGCATCTTAACATGGATGATGCAATCGTTCGGCTCAGCTTCGGGCCGCAACTGAAACCTTAAGCCCATCCAGCCGTGCGCCTGGTTAGTACGTTCGAAGTTTAACACCTCTACCGTATCGGCAAATGCAAAGAAACGGGTATCGGCAATCCGATGAGGCAGGCGCTCGGGCAACAGTTCGTACTCATGATCCAGCATTTTAAACAACCGTTCCTCGCAAACATAGCGCTCGCAATACCCGTAAATGGCATCGCTGAATTTCATATCGTACGCGGAAATGGTTTTGGCAATGGTTCCCGAAGCACCTCCCGCTTTAAAAAAATTTGCGGCTACCTCCTGCCCCGCCCCGATTTCGGCAAAGGCCCCGTAAATGTCTTTTTTAAGGTTTATCCGGAGCGCTTTCTCTTGTGTGGTGAGTTTTCTGAATTCGTCCATATCCAACTGCGACAGTAAAAGTAAGCCAATTTAATGACGGCATCAAAAGGCAATACTAAGTTAACCCTTTAAGTAACCCATTTTTGATAATTAAGGTTTAAGGTCTATTTTTCGAGATTAAACCATCCTCATCCAATGGAAGTACGTGGCTCTTTTTCAAGTCGGATAGGTTTTATTCTGGCAGCAGCCGGTTCGGCTGTTGGACTTGGCAATATTTGGCGATTTCCTTACCTGGCAGGCCAAAACGGAGGGGCGGCCTTTCTGTTCATCTACCTGGTGTTCATCTTTCTATTGTGTTTTCCGGTGATGGTGGGCGAAATTGCCATAGGCCGCGCGGCAGGCAGAGATGCGTACGGATCGTATACGAAACTTGGAGGCAAAGGCTGGGGTTACCTGGGCATATTCGGCATCCTGGCCGGAGTATTTATCCTCTCCTTTTACAATGTGGTAGCCGGCTGGGCATTTGGCTACTTCCTTGAGATCGCCTTTGGCACTTTGTTGAATGAACCCGACTTTGGAAAGTTCTTTGGCAACTATGTAAATGACATTACCGACAACCTGTTGTTTTCGCTTGGGTTAATGGTCATCACGGCCGTTATCGTTTCACGGGGTATTCAAAAAGGAGTAGAAGCTGCCAACAAGATTATGATGCCTGCGCTGTACATCATTCTTATTTTGCTTATTGCTTACAGCCTTACCCTCCCCAATGCCTGGGCAGGGGTAAACTTTTACCTGGTGCCCGAGTTAGATGAAATTAACGCGCAAACCATTTATGACGGACTGAAACAGGCGTTCTTTTCGCTGTCGCTGGGAATGGGGTGCCTGATAACCTACGGTTCTTACGTTGGCAAAACGCAGAACGTAATCAAATCGGCTACGATTATTTCTGTTGCCGATTCCATGGTCGCTTTCCTTGCCGGATTCATGATCTTTCCGATGGTTTTTTCTCAAAACATCTCGCCAACCGAAGGGCCGGCCCTGGTTTTCATTGTACTTCCGGATGTATTCAGGGATATGGGCCCGATACTCGGCCGGATAATCGGTGGGTCGTTCTTCCTGCTCCTTTGCTTTGCCGCGCTTACCTCCACCATTTCCTTGCTCGAGGTACCCACAACTTACCTGGTGGACCAACTAAAATTCAGGCGCAAGCGGGTGGTGTGGTTTCTTGCCATTTCTATTTTCATCCTCGGCTTACCCACCATGTTCAGCCAGGGTATGATACCCGCATTAAACAAGTTACCCTTTTACCTGAACCGCGATTGGCTAACGTTTGTGTCAGATATGTGCGACATCAGTTTAACCATAGGTGGCGGCCTGATGTGTATTTTCATCACCTATAAATGGAAGATTGCCAACATGGATGCCGAATTGGCTAACGGAAACCCGGGGTATATGAATTCCGTTATGCGCAAATACCTTAATGTAATGATTACCTGGGTATGCCCCGTATTACTGGGCGGCTTATCGGTACTGATAATCGATCGCTACTTCGGTTTGGGGATTTTCTTCTAAGTCAGACCTTTCTTTTCACGAGGTATTTTTCCTGCGCTTCGCGTTTTATTTCAGTCCACTCATCGGGCGGAGGCGGTGTACCGTTTTCAAAAACCTGGAGCAGCCATGGCACAATTTCTTTTTTCATGCCAAAACGCCTTGCCACATCCTGACAGAATTCAATTTCTCGTTTCTCCACCTTTTCATCGGCATATACCATCAGGATGAGATCGTATAAGAGGTTCATCCGGTCATTAAAATTGTCGGGGATGTTCAACTCGAATTTCTCCTTGCTGTCGACCAGGTTTTTTATCTGCCATTCTTTAAGTCCGTAACGCTGCCCGATTTTATAGAGCAGTTCCACCTCCTTTTTATGCATGTGCCCATCGGCATTGGCCAGGGCCAGCAGGTTGCGGATGTGGTTTTTTTTGTAGGATAAATACTGGTGTTCAAAAAATCCAATCACGGTACAGCAAGTTAGTAATCAGCAATGAGGCCTGACAGCCTGTCAAAAATAGTAAACGGTTAGCGAATGCCAAATGCCCTACTCCACCCAATCGGCAACAAACAGGTTGGTATCGCGGGTACCCTGGTTATTGCGGTTACTTGAAAAGATTAACCGTTTACCGTCAGGCGAAAACATAGGGAAAGAATCGAATACGTTGTCATAAGTAATCTGCTCAAGGCCGGTGCCGTCTTCGTTTATCATAAAAAGATTAAACTGAAAACCCCGCTGACTATGGTGGTTCGAACTGAAAATAATTTTTTTTCCGGAGGGGTGATAAAACGGGGCCCAGTTGGCTTTGCCCAGGTTGGTAACCTGCCGCAGGCCCGAGCCATCGGCATTACACACAAAAATTTCCATTAATGTTGGCGCCACCAGCCCTTGCTTGAGGTTTTCGAGGTACTCCTGCTTCTCTTCTTCCGTTTTAGGCCGAGATGCCCGAAAAACGATTTTTGTTCCATCCGGTGAAAAGAAAGCACCGCCATCGTAACCAAGTTCATGGGTAATTTGCTTCACCCCGGAGCCGTCTATGTTCATCACGTACAAATCCAAATCGCCATTACGGGTTGAGGTAAATACAATTTTGTCGCCCTTAGGTGAGACGGTGGCTTCGGCATCGTATCCGGGTGAGGTGGTGAGTTGTTTCTTTATCTTTCCTTTCAGGTCGGCCACAAAAATGTCATAGCTTGAGTAAATGGGCCATAGGTATTTACCACCCGGGGTGCGGCCGGGTTCGGGGGGGCACTCCGTGCCACCCAGGTGGGTGGAAGCAAATAGAATACGTTTATCACCTGGTAAAAAGTAAGAGCAGGTGGTCCGGCCTTTTCCGGTGCTGATCAACTGCGGCTGCTTGCCGGCCTGCAAGGCGGGGCCGTCAACCTTCAGGTAAAATATCTGGTCACATGCCAGGCCCCAGGCTTTGTTGTTGGATTGAAATGAGACCCGGGTACCGTCAAAGCTCCAGTAAGCCTCGGCATTGTCTCCGCCAAAAGTAAGTTGCCGGACGTTCTTGAGGTGTTTTTCCTTGGGATAGCGAAGCGAATCCACATCAAAAGGAGCAGCAACAGGATGACGTTCGGCAATCGAAAATCCAAAGACAAGCATTGCGCTTAAAAGCAGAAAAGAAAATAATTTAATCATACCAAAAAAGTTTGGCAAAAATAGGTTTATCATGCAGGAATAAATAACCCCGGTTGAATTAATTATGCCGCTTTAGCGGTGTCTTCCTCGCGCAGCAGCCTTCGCATAATTTTGCCGACATTGGATTTTGGCAGTTCGCTGCGGAAAACAAAATAGCGAGGCACTTTATAATTCGTCAGGTTTTTGTAGCAATAATCTTTCAGTTCTTCTTCAGTAAGACTTTGGTCACGCTTTACAATAAAGGCTTTAATAGCTTCGCCCGAGCGTTCATCGGGTACACCAATGGCGGCCACTTCGAGCACCTTCGGGTGAGCCGCGATAACGTTCTCGATCTCGTTAGGATAAACATTAAAGCCCGACACCTTAATCATATCCTTTTTACGGTCAACAATTTTGAAAAAGCCCTGCTCATCCATCAGGCCGATGTCGCCTGTTTTAAACCAGCCGCCCGGATAAAAAATACCCGAATTGTCTTTCTCCCAATAGCCTGAAAAGACCTGCGGCCCGCGGGCGCAGATTTCCCCGGTTTGCCCCTGGGGTAACTGATTTCCGTTGTCGTCAAAAATGGCAACCTCGGTGCTGGGCATGGGCAATCCAATGGTTCCAAGCTTATGTGTGCCGTCCAGCGGATTGCAACAAAGCACCGGGGAGGTTTCGCTGAGTCCATATCCTTCCACCAACGCCTTGCCAGTAACCTCTTGCCATCTTTTTGCCACTATATCCTGAACCGCCATACCTCCTCCTACCGCTCCTTTTAATCTGGAGAAATCCAGATTTTTAAAATCGGGATTGTTGAGCAAGCCATTAAACAAGGTGTTTACCCCGGTGATGATGGTGAACTTATGTTTTTTCAACTCCTTTACAAAGCCCGGAATATCGCGCGGATTGGTGATGAGAACATTTTTCGCGCCCACACTCAGCTTAAGTATACCATTTACGGTAAGCGCAAAGATGTGGTACATCGGAATAGCCGTAATAATAATATCCTGCTCATCCGATTGGCTATGATACGGCTTGAACCAATGGGTAATCATCGAGTTGTGGGCCACCAGGTTCGCATGGCTTAATGCGGCTCCTTTTGATAAGCCGGTGGTGCCACCGGTATATTGTAGCACGGCAACATCCTGATGCGAGAAGACCGGCTTTTGCAAGGATAATGCAGCACCCGCCTTAAGCGCTTTATTAAATGGTATCGCGCCTGGCAGGTTATAGGCGGGTACCATTTTTTTTATATTTTTTACTACAAAATTTACGAGGGTGCCCTTTAGTCCGCCAAGCATATCGCCAAGTTGGGTGATGATAACATGCTTGATGGACGTATGGTGAATGATCTGCTCAAGGTTATTGGCAAAGTTGGCCACAATAACAATTGCCTTGGCCCCCGAATCTTTAAACTGGTGTTCCATTTCGCGCGGGGTGTACAGCGGATTCGTATTGACTACGATGAGTCCTGCGCGCAAGGCCCCGATAAATGCCACCGGAAACTGAAGCAGATTGGGCATCTGGATGGCAATGCGGTCGCCTTTCTGTAAACCCAGCGATTGAAGGTAGGCGGCAAAATTCCTTGATAACTCATCTACCTGAGAAAAGGTGAGTTGCTTGCCCATGTTTTCGTAGGCTACGCGGCTGCTGTATTTTTTAAAAGCATCTTCAAATAATTCAACAACAGAATTGTAATCGTGCAACTTGATTTCAGCAGGGACGCCTTTGGGGTAATTTTTGATCCAGGGAAAGTCCTTCATGGCTTATCGGGTTATTCCTAACAATTGTTTGTTTTCAAATATAGGCAACGAAATAAAAAAGTCCTGACGGTTTGCCAGGACTTTAACCCAAATAACCTTGAACAAAAAAACTGCTGTAGAGGGAGGGCTCGAACCTCCACGGGGAAGTTAGCCACAGAACAACCAGCGGTGGTCAACCCCTGTCGGCCAAAACAGCGGCCGGCTATATCCTGCGTTTATCCCTTTCTCCCCACCCCCGAGACAGGAGGGCTTGTCTGCCAATTTCAACACCCTACAGTATCACTCTGGCAAAGGAACAAAGCACTATTATTTTATTCAATATATAGCTTAATATTATATAATATTTATAATTTAAAATGATACTTTTGAAAAGTATTCAATTATTAGTGAAAAATATGCCCGTTAACTATAAAATTGATAATACCGATATAACCATCCTGAACCTGCTGATGCGCGATGCCAGCAAACCGCTGAGTGAAATTGCCCGGAAGGTGCATGTTTCGGTAGGAACGGTGCATGTACGCACCAACAAACTGCGGGAAGCAGGAATTATTGAGAAAACGACCTTGAAGGTAAACTACGCCAAACTTGGGTTTGACATAACTGCGTTCATAGGTATCTATTTGGAAAAGAGTGCTTTATACGACTCTGTACTCGCAAAACTTAAAGCCATCCCTGAAATCACCAGCATCCATTATACCACCGGCAATTACAGCATGTTTTTGCGGATTCACTGCAAGGATACCAACCATCTCAAGCAAGTGCTCCACGATAAAATTCAGCAAGTTGATGGAATTGAGCGAACAGAAACCATGATTTCGCTGGAAGAAAGCCTCGATCGAAACCTGAATTTAATGTAAAGAAAGCCCAAAGAGAACCTTATTCCCGTATTTCTGTTTTATCTTTGAGCGCTATTTGAAATTAGTCTAAATTAGGATGTCTCATGAGCAAAGACAACCAGATACTGGAAGAATTTACCTCGAAAGAGTACGAGCACGGCTGGTCGTCTGATATTGAAATGGAGTCCGCCCCGAAAGGCCTATCCGAGGACACCATCCGGTTTATCAGCGCAAAGAAAAGCGAACCCTTGTGGCTGCTGGAATGGCGCCTGAAAGCATACCGCCAGTGGACCACCATGACGGAGCCCAAGTGGCCCAATGTTACTTATCCTCCCATTAACTACCAGGACATTATTTATTATGCGGCCCCCAAGCAGAAAGTTAAACCAAAAAGTCTTGAGGAAGTTGACCCCGAATTATTAAAGACTTTCGAAAAGTTGGGTATTTCACTTACCGAACAAAAGCGGCTTACCGGTGTGGCAGTAGATGCCGTACTCGACAGCGTATCGGTGGCCACCACCTTTAAGGAAAAACTGGCCGAACTCGGCATCATCTTCTGTTCCTTCAGCGAAGCCGTGCGCGAACACCCCGACCTGGTAAAAAAATACCTTGGCTCGGTGGTTCCGATGAACGACAACTATTTTGCCGCACTCAACTCGGCCGTGTTCAGTGATGGATCGTTTTGTTACATCCCCAAGGGTGTGCGGTGCCCCATGGAACTTTCAACTTATTTCAGGATTAATGCAGCCAATACCGGCCAATTTGAGCGCACGCTGATTGTTGCCGATGAAGGATCGTACGTAAGTTACCTGGAAGGATGTACCGCACCGCAGCGCGATGAAAACCAGCTTCATGCTGCTGTAGTGGAGATTTATGTCATGAAAAACGCGGAAGTAAAATACTCTACCGTGCAAAACTGGTACCCTGGCGATAAAGAAGGCCGTGGCGGCATTTATAATTTTGTTACCAAGCGGGCTTTGTGTGCGGGCGAAAATTCAAAAGTTTCCTGGACACAGGTGGAAACCGGATCAGCCATTACGTGGAAATACCCGTCAAGTGTGCTGAAGGGCGACAATTCCAGCGGAGAATTTTATTCGGTAGCCGTAACCAACAATTACCAGCAGGCCGATACCGGCACGAAAATGATTCACATTGGCCGGAACACCACATCAAGAATCGTATCAAAAGGAATTTCGGCAGGGCATTCACAAAACAGTTACCGCGGCCAGGTTCATGTGTTTAAGCGTGCCGAAAACGCCCGCAATTTTTCGCAATGCGATTCGCTGCTGATGGGCAGCACATGCGGTGCCCACACCTTCCCATACATTGACGTGGAGAACCATACAGCCCGAGTGGAACACGAGGCCACCACATCCAAAATCGGTGAAGACCAGATTTTTTATTGCCTGCAGCGCGGAATTGATGAAGAATCGGCCGTGGCCCTTATCGTTAACGGCTATGCCAAAGAAGTTCTGAATCAGTTGCCCATGGAATTTGCCGTAGAGGCTCAAAAACTTTTAGCCTTAACGCTCGAAGGAAGTGTTGGCTAATCTATTCGGGCAATACGTGCACTTATGTCTTAGTGCAAGTAAATCTGAATTGAACCTCGAATAATGAATTTTGAATTTAAAAATATGCTATCGATAAAAAACTTAAGTGCCCAGGTTGACGGAAAGCAGATACTTAACGGGATAAACCTGGAAGTTAAAGCCGGTGAAGTGCACGCCATTATGGGCCCTAACGGATCAGGCAAAAGCACCCTCGCCTCCGTTTTGGCAGGTCGCGAAGAGTATGAAGTAACCAGCGGCTCGGTTGAGTACCTTGGTAAAAGCTTGTTGGAAATGGAGCCTGATGAGCGCGCCCGCGAAGGCGTTTTTCTCGCTTTTCAGTACCCTGTAGAAATCCCCGGGATCAGCACCATCAATTTTATGAAAACAGCCGTGAACAAGGTGCGCGAACACCGCGGAATGCCACCCCTGGATGCCGTTTCGTTTCTCGGACTGATGAAAGAAAAAATGAAATTGGTTGAAATTGACCAGTCCCTGCTCAACCGCTCGCTCAACGAAGGGTTTTCGGGTGGAGAGAAAAAGCGCAATGAAATTTTTCAGATGGCCATGCTCGAACCCAGACTGGCTATTCTGGATGAAACCGATTCCGGCCTTGACATTGACGCGCTTAAAATTGTAGCCAATGGTGTTAACAAACTCCGTTCAAGGAATAATGCAGTTATCGTAGTTACCCACTACCAGCGGTTGCTTAACTACATCGTTCCCGATTTTGTTCATGTTCTGTACAAAGGAAAAATTGTTAAGTCGGGCGGAAAAGAACTGGCCCATGAACTGGAGGCAAAAGGGTACGACTGGATTAAAAATGAGGTGGAAGTAGCATGACATCTTCATCTGTTCATAACAACCTGATGGATGCATTAGTCGGAGAACCGGTTCACCCGCACCCCTTGCGCGCAGAGGCGCTTCGTATATTTCGCTCTCTTGGGCTTCCGGGTACTAAACATGAAGAATACAAACATACACCCATTACCCGTACCCTTGAAAAAGCCTTGTCGTTAAATGCTTCGTTTGTCAGCACCGGTAAGTTGCCTGACCAAAAGCTTTGGCAGATTGCCGAACCTGATGCTTACCAGGCGGTACTGCTCAACGGTGTATGGGTGCCTGAAAAATCTTCCCTGCCCGATTATGTAACCGCCCTGCCGATGCACTTCGCGTCCACCAAGCTTGAGCAGGCATCGGATAGCCTTGGCAGGTACGCTGATTTTCGCAGCGATGCCTTCGCGGCATGGAACACCGCATCTTGGAGCGATGGATTGTTCCTTGAAATCCCTGCAGGCGTAACAATGGATAAGCCGCTCATTATTTATTACCTGCACGATTCTTCATCCGGGCCGGTAAAGGCCGTTACCCGCAACCTGGTGTTAGCCGGTGCAAACAGCGAAGTTTCAATTATTGAAAAGTGGCACACCTCTGGAAATAACCCGGCAATTTCAAATTCTTTTTCTGAAATCGTGCTGCACGACCAGGCCCGGTTAAACCACCTCGTTATTCAGGCTGACAACGAATTGCACATTCAATACCTCTTCAACCAGTTCTGGCAAAACACCGGCAGCCGGTTGAACAGCCACGTCATCACACTGGATGGTGCATTCATCCGAAATAATACCCGCGTGGCGCTGGATGGCGAAAACTGTGAAAGCCATTTGTACGGACTATACCTGTTGCACAAAAATAGTGTTGCCGATAACCACACCGTGGTTGATCACCGCAAACCCAATTCCTTTAGTAACGAATTATACAAAGGCATCCTCGAAGATCAGGCTAAAGGGGTATTCAACGGAAAAATCTTTGTGCGGCCCGATGCCCAAAAAACCAATGCGTTTCAGTCGAACCGCAATATCCTGCTTTCCGATAAGGCCACCATCAATACCAAACCGCAACTGGAAATCTGGGCCGATGATGTTAAGTGCTCGCATGGATGCACTACCGGCCAGCTGGATAAAGAGGCCTTGTTTTACCTGCGCGCGCGCGGTATTGACAAAGACACAGCCCGGGCTATGGTTTTGTATGCGTTCGCCAGCGAACTTTTGGAAACAGTTGCCCACCCGGGTTTAAAGCATTATCTGGATAACCTGGTAAGCGAGCGGCTCCACAAAAATTTCTGACGATGAACAGCCTGGTTACATCCGCATTTGATGTTGCCGAAATCCGCAAGCAATTTCCTGTGCTGCAACAGCAGGTAAACGGGAAGGATTTGGTTTACTTCGACAATGCAGCAACTAGCCAAAAGCCATTGCGTGTAATTAACGGCCTAACAGAATATTATACGGGTTATAATGCCAACATTCATCGTGGCATCCATACCCTTGCCGAAAAGGCTACTAAAGCCTATGAAGAAACCCGGCACGCGGCCAAAGCGTTTATCAATGCCCCATCCGAACAGGAAATTATTTTTGTCCGTGGCGTTACCGAAGCAATTAATCTCGTAGCATCAACTTACGGAAGACAATCCGTTAAGGCAGGAGATGAAATCATCATTTCCGGATTGGAGCACCACTCGAACATGGTGCCGTGGCAGATGCTCTGCGTGGAGAAGGGAGCCGTGTTAAAGGTTATCCCTGTGCTGGAAAATGGCGAGCTGGATATGGAGGCTTATCGGAACGTATTGTCTGGCAAAACCCGGATTGTGGCGGTGAACCATGCTTCCAATAGCTTAGGCACCATAAACCCGATAAAAGAAATCATTAACCTGGCTCACCATGCCGGTGCCGTTGTACTGATTGATGGTGCACAGGCAGGTGCCCACCTGCCCATTGATGTGCAGGAACTGAACTGCGACTTCTATTGCCTATCCTCACACAAAATGTACGGTCCAACGGGCACAGGAATTCTCTTCGGAAAAAGAGAATTACTCGAAAAAATGCCCCCCTACCAGGGCGGTGGCGAAATGATAAAGGAAGTAACCTTTGCACAATCCACCTGGAACGACCTGCCCTATAAATTTGAAGCCGGAACCCCTAATATTGCCGACACCATTGCCTTTAAATGCGCCATTGATTTTATCAATGAAACAGGTAAAGAGAACATTGCCGCGCACGAAGGCGAGTTGCTCAGCTATGCTACAAAAAAAATTGGCGCATTACCCGGGGTTCGGATTATCGGAACCGCTCCGCAAAAAGTAAGTGTATTGTCATTTATCATTAACGGCATCCATCCCTTCGACATCGGGCAGATGCTGGATACCCGCGGCATTGCCGTGCGCACCGGGCACCATTGCACGCAACCCCTGATGGACTGCTTTGGAATTGAAGGAACCGTGCGGGCTTCGTTTGCTGTATATAATACAAAACAGGAAATTGATTTGCTCGCAGAAGGGTTAACCCGCGTGATACATTTTATAAAGTAAAATGACAAGCCTCAATACCATACAAGATGAAATCATCACGGAGTTTGCCTTACTGGATGGCGACATGGAGATGACCGTGTTCTACATTATGGAACTCGGGCAAAAGCTTCAGGCCATGAAGGAAGAAGATAAAACAGAAAACAACCTTGTAAAGGGCTGCCAATCGAAAGTGTGGTTAACCGCACGAATGGAAAATGACAAAATCTATTTCTCTGCCGACAGCAACACAGCCATTACCAAAGGCCTGGTTAGTTTACTGATACGCATTTTTAATGGCCAGACCCCCGAAGCCATTTTGAATGCCGATTTATATTTTATGACCAAAATCGGAATGGATCGGTTTATCGGTACACAGCGTTCCAACGGGTTTGCGGCCATGCTCAAGCAAATGAAGCTATACGCATTAGCCTTCAAAACAAAACAGGAAGTATGATGAATGAAAACGATACCGATAATAAGTCCGAAGTAGCTAACCTCCGGGAGAAGGTAATTAGCGCCATTAAAAGCGTTTACGATCCCGAGATACCGGTTGACATCTACGAACTGGGCCTTATCTACGAAATCAATGTGTACCCGATAAACAACGTGTATGTATTGATGACGCTAACCTCGCCCTCCTGCCCTTCGGCCGAAGTGATTCCTGGTGAAGTGGAGCAAAAAATCAAGGCCATTGAAGGCGTTAACGATGTAAAAGTGGAGATTACTTTTGATCCGCCTTATTCGCAGGACATGATGAGTGAAGCAGCCAAACTGGAACTTGGTTTTATGTAACAATGTTTAATCAATCAGAAATCCGTAATTAAAAATTAAAATTCTAATCAATATGTATCCCGAACCCCTAGTAGCTCCCATGCGGTCAGATTTGACCAGCGTTGGATTTAAAGAACTGAGAACACCTGCCGATGTTGACCATACCCTGAAAGACAGCAAGGGAACAATACTGCTTGTATTCAACTCGGTGTGCGGATGTGCCGCAGGGGCAGCGCGCCCCGGAATTAAATGGGCCTTGCAAAACAGCACCAAAAAGCCCGACCAGTTAACCACCGTATTTGCCGGTGCTGATATTGAAGCCGTAGCCCGTGCCCGAGAATACACCCTGCCTTACCCGCCCTCCTCCCCTTCGATTGCGTTGTTCAAGGATGGTGAACTGGTGCACTTTGTTGAACGCCACCACATTGAAGGCCGCAATGCCCAGATGATTGGCGAACACCTGGTAGAAGTGTTTGACGAATACTGCTGATAATTAACAAGAATTAACCTATAGGTCATACTGTAACAGCATGACCTTTTTTTATTATAATCTGTAATATATACTAATCCACGCCCAAATACTTGTTGAACTGCTCAGAACACATACACCAAGAATAAGCCTATGGTGGTGAAGTTTTGCAATCCAAAAGGTTGTTGGTTAACTTTCGACTATTGTAATGATATGAATCGAACGCTCATACCAACCATTCTCCTTCTTGTTACCACCATCGCAGCTAGCGGGCAAACAAAAACAAAAGAGGTGGTAATACCTGTAGCCAATCTGGGTACGGTAAATGTGGTTACGGAATCCATTGATCCTGAAACGTGTTACATCACCAACGATGGCAATATTTATGTAAGCATTTCGGGAGGTGTTGCGCCTTACACCTTTACCTGGCGAAACAGCGCCAATGTGGTTGTGGGCACTAACGAGGACCTGGAAAATGTAGTGGCCGACTCTTATACATTAACTGTCACCGATAACACGGGATGCTCTAAAGATGAGTTCTTTGTGGTGGATTATGACTGCCCGTACACTTGTCTTGGCAATATTGAAACCACCGTAACAGATGCTTCGGCTTGCGCTGTTGCGGATGGTGAGTTCACCGCTGATCTTACGCAACCGGGGTCATACAACTATACTTTGTATAAATTTGATGCGTACAATAACTTCTACACCCTTGTAGAATCGGGGTCGGCTGTTGGCGTCAACTTCTCACGCACGTTTAGCGGTCTCTTTCACGGTATTTACGAGTTGGAAATTGTAGTCGATGCTGCGTGTTACTATTCCACCTCGGTAACCATTGGGAATTCTGACTTTTACTTTTACAGTTACAATGTTACCGATAACACCTCCTGCGTCAACCCGAACGGAGAAATAAACCTTGAGTTAATTGACCCGTCACTCCCCAATAACTACGAGATAAAATGGAAGAATATAAGCACCGGAACAGCCGAGAACACACGCAACGAAACCAACACAACGATAGTGCTTGCCAACCTGCGCAGCGGTTATTACGGCATTGAACTTACCGATCTGGATAATCCAGCCTGCAAACTTCAGGAAAGAATTTTCGTTAATAACTCCACTCCCGCACTGAACATCACCGCCACCGGCATCACTCCGCAAACCGTGTGCGTACCCCCCAACGGAGCTATCAATATTACAGTAACCGGAGGTACTGAACCTTATTTATATCAGTGGTCCGGACCTTCAGGTTTTTTTACATCCAAAGACCTCTCAGGTATTGCCGGGGGCATTTACTTCATTTCAGTAACCGACCCGGTAAGCGGTTGTTTTGGTTTTACTAACTTTAGCGTACCAACTTCCACCACGTTACCCAATGTGAATGTTTCATCTACCGATGTAACCCAATGCGGCTTCAATAACGGGTCTGTACAGCTAACACCTTCCGGCAATGGCCCCTTCTCGATAGTGTGGTATGATGTTACCGACAACGAAATCGGCACTACTGCAAGCCTTACCAACCTGGCGGCAGGAGCCTACGGCTACCAGGTAACGGATGCCCTCGGTTGTGTACGCTACCAGTCTCCGCTGGACGGCCAGGCGGTGATCATTGAGGATATTTCTTTACCCTCTATTGATGTAGCTTACTCCGTAATCGACAACACCGATTGCAACGGAGTGCCCGGCAATGGCGCCATTGACCTTACCGTTACCACTACTTCACCAACCATCACTTATCAGTGGAACGGCCCAAAAGGGTTTACATCAACCCTGGAAGACATCAGCGCACTGCCTTCCGGGGAGTATTTCCTGACCATTACCATTGAATGCCCAAACAATACTCCCCCGGAAATAGAAGAAGAAGTGCTTACCTTAGCAAATAATCAAACCACGGTTACACTGGATTTGCTCTCTATCGTTTCCGACCTGGATGGTAACCTGGTTATTGATTCGCTTCGCATTGTGCGGCAACCTGTTAGCGGTGCCGTAGCCACAATTTCCAAAACCGTAACCACAGCCAGCCTTATTGTTGATTATTCAGGTATCACATTCCTGGGTATGGATTCGCTTCGCTTGCGGGCGTGCGATGCGCTTCAGGCCTGCACGGAACAGGAACTCTTCATTCAGGTGGATGTTGCCTCAGGTATAATCGTGTACAATGCGGTTTCGCCATTGAGCTTGCCTGGTAACCAATTTCTTCGGATTGACGGATTACCCTCGTCAGGTACACATCGGGTAACTATTTATAATCGGTGGGGCGATTTGGTTTACTCCAGCTCCGCCTACGATAACCTTACGCAACGTTTTGAGGGTCGCGATACAAACGGCAGGGATCTTCCAAGCGGAACATACTTTTATAAAATCGAAATATCTGGCGGTTCTACCCTTACCGGCTTCCTCTCACTTAAACGCTGACCTTTCATGAAAAAAATTTTCATGTTACTTTTTTATACGCTGCTCAGCGCACCCTTGGCCTGGGCGCAGATCGACCCGCTGTATTCCCAATACCTCAACAACCCTTTTCTTATTAACCCGGCTTATGCCGGCATGAACAAATACCTGAATATGATGGCAGGGTTTCGCAAGCAATGGACCGGGTTTGAGGGAAGCCCGGTCACGATTTCTTTGACAGGACACACCAGCCTTGCCGATAACAAGATGGGAATTGGTTTTATTGTTTCTCAGGATAAAATCGGGGAAAACAAAAATACCCTGGTGCAGGCAGTTTACACCTACAAGATAGATCTGAATCAGCAAACAATCCTCTCATTCGGTTTGCAGGCCGGCATGATGAACTACCGCAGCGATAACAGCGAGCTAAACCCCTATGATCCGACCGACCCGC
Organism: uncultured Roseivirgaceae bacterium; assembly: GCA_964397115.1. Taxonomy (GTDB): domain Bacteria; phylum Bacteroidota; class Bacteroidia; order Cytophagales; family Cyclobacteriaceae; genus UBA2336. The sequence continues at coordinate 18,297 of CAYNIH010000014.1, forward strand.
TTTTCTCAGGGGTACAAAACACCGCCAAGCCCACCTTTGGCGCGGGAGTGCTGATTAAAAGCGATAAGTTTTTTATAGGCATGGCTGTACCCCGCATGCTAAAAACTACCACCGATTTTGAATCAACCTCCGGCACCGGTGAGGTGGACCTATACACGCAGCACTTTTATGGATTTGCTTCCTATATCTTCATCGTTTCTGAACAGCTTCGTTTTAAACCTGGCGTATTGGTGCGGGCAGTTTCCGGCTCACCCCTTTCAGCCGACATTACCGCCCAACTTAACATTCAAGATCGCTATGCAATTGGCGTGTTTACCCGGAATTTCAATACCGATGGCCTGCTGACGCAAATCAAATTCGGCCAATACCGTTTTGGTTACACTTTTGAATTGCCCACCAATAAATCGGTTGGCACCAATTTCACCACGCACGACTTTACCCTGGGTATTAACCTTGGATTATTCCGCTTTCACGATACCCTCGAAATCAGCGATTATTAAAAACCGAAGGTTTTTCAGTAACGTGGTTCGTAATGCAGTAAAACCCCTAGTTATTGATAGGGTGGTGCTTCATAACAGTTTTTTTTCTTATGAGTAATTAAGTGAATGGGGCAGGTAATTAACCATATTTACTAACAGAATTGTTAAATATTATTTAACAGTCACTTTCATGCATTTATAATATTTTGCGGCTTGATAAAATTTTATGTTAAGCCGACTTAACCTGAAGACTAAACTTCGCGTTTCATTTCTCATCCTTGTACTTTTTTCCTCCATCTTGGGCATTGTAGCTATTTACTACATGTCGCAGGCCTATGAATACAATACCCTTCTCAAGTTTGTGCAACAGTACAACATTCATCTGCAGCAAGTGCGTGAAGCTGAACAGAATTTCATTCAGTATGATAGAAAAGATGCCGTTTTTCTGGAAACCGGAGAAAGTTCAAACCGTTTGCGAATCGCTATACTATATGATTCATTGAATCTGATAAACAAAAGGCTAAGCGAGCAAAAAAAATTCAATCAACTCCCCTCTGGTCATAAACTTAACACCATCGTAACGCACCTAAACCAGTATAAAACGGCCTTTGAGCAGCTTGCCGATACATATAAAAAGAGAGGATTTTACAACCACGGACTTGAAGTGGAAATGCGCAACTACATACATGATCTACAGGGGTCACCTTCAGCCGAAGAACAGGTATTTGCCTACAAGTTGCGAAGAAATGAGAAGGATTTTATGCTGCGAAGCGATGAGAAATACCTAGAAGAATTCAGAAAAAACCTGTCGGGGTTCAAAAAACTGGTTTCAGAAGGCAAGCTGAAACACATGACAACGGAGTACCGGCAAGCCACCCTTCAAAAAATAGAATCTTATGAAAAATTATTCAGCCAATTGGTTGCTTACGAAAAACAATTGGGACTTTCAGAGAATGAGGGACTGAAGGGACAACTAAAAGAAAATCTATCGGCTGTTTTTCCGCCTCTTGAGGAAATGGCTGCTGAATTAAACCACCACTATGAGCGACTTATCCGCAAAGCTTATCAGAGTCTTATAGGCGGGCTGGTGATTTTGCTGGTCATTGGCGTAGCGCTGGGAATTCTTCTTTCAAGAATCATCACTCGCCCGGTATTGCAACTGGATGCAGCCATTATCAAAGCTACTCAAGGCAATTATTCAGTCGCAGAAAACCTTGAAGAGATCAATAAACAAGATGAGATTGGAAGGCTTGCAGGTAATTTTTTGCAGCTCATTACCACCATCAAAAATCAGTTTAGTGAAATACAGGAGAAAAACCGCAGTCTTGAAATCTCAGCCGCAGAAGACGCCAGACGAAACTGGGCAAATGATGGGGTTGCAACCTTGTCAGCACTGATCAACCAAAATCAACATATCGATAAGATGCTTGACCAGGTTTTACCGGCAATGCTTAAATACACCGAGGGCAATCAGGGAGCTGTTTTTATGGTTAATCAGTCCGATCCACAACATCCCTTCCTGGAACTTGTGAGCTGTTATGCTTACAATCGAAAAAAATACCTGAACAAAAAAATAAATCTGGGTGAAGGACTGGCAGGTACAGCCTGGCTTGAAAAAGAGCCTATTTTGCTTACAGAAATTCCTAAAGATTATATTCACATTACGTCAGGTTTAGGTGAAGCCCCACCCGCGTTTTTAATCATCATTCCGCTGGTATACAACGATCAAGTAGAGGGCGTAGCTGAACTCGCGTACTTCCATAAATTGCAAAGCCATGAAATAGAATCCCTGAAGAATGTATGCAACAGGATTGCCGTAGCCATAAGCACCTTGAGAATTCATGAAAAAACCCAACAACTCCTCAACGATACACAAGGTATGACTGAGCAGCTAAGGGCACAAGAAGAGGAGATGCGTCAAAATATGGAAGAACTTCAGGCAACGCAGGAAGAAATGGAAAGAAAAGTTCAGGCAGCTCAACAGCATATTCAAAATCTTTCCTTCGGCTTGTCGGCTTTTGATCACTGGACAGAAGAAAAATCGGAAGCCCTAATCGTTACTGACACGCAAGGTTACATCCGGTTTGTTACAAAAAACCTGCGGAATTATGTTGATGCAGATAACCTTGAAAGAAATAAACTCCGGATTACGGATGTTATCCCTGATTTTAGCCCGCACCAAAGCGAACCTTTAGCAGGTAAGCGTACTTATGTAACTTTAAACAGCAACACCTATCGCTGCCAACTCAAGCGTGATAAGATTGATAATACCCCTTATTATATCATCCGCATGGAGCCCATCAAACAACATGAGGATGCGTATAACCTGATTACGGCCGGATTTAAACCAATCAGAAACTGAACTTCATTAAAAACTCCTTTAACTCCTGGTGAATGGATTTCGGATTATGAATGCCCAGCCGGCTGTTAACTTCCGTATTCGCCTTAATCATCAGTTGATTGAACTTGACATGCTGATTAATAAGGATAAACTCCAAATCGGGCATAAGCTGCTTCAATTCGTCAACAATATCCATTACTGACAGCGTACGGTCAAACATATTATAAGTTCCTCTTTTCAAACCTGCTGACAACACATTGGCAAGAGCCTGGGTAAT
>CAYNIH010000015.1:0-2423 GCA_964397115.1 uncultured Roseivirgaceae bacterium
GAAAGGCGCTACCCTTCGTTCGGCAACCTGGTGCCTCGCGATGTGGCTTCGCGTAATGCCAAGTTTGTTTGCGATGAGGGCCGGGGCGTTGGCGCTACCGGTCTGGCTGTTTTCCTCGACTTTTCCGATGCCATCAAACGGGATGGACGAAAGGTGATCGAGGCCAAATACGGCAACCTGTTCGACATGTATAAACAAATTACGGGCGATGATCCTTACCAGGTACCCATGATGATTTATCCGGCCGTTCATTATACCATGGGCGGCCTGTGGGTTGATTATAACCTAATGACCACCGTGCCGGGATTATACGCATTGGGCGAAGCGAATTTTTCCGACCACGGTGCAAACCGATTGGGGGCAAGTGCGTTGATGCAAGGATTGGCCGATGGGTATTTTGTTATTCCGTATACGATAGGCGATTACCTGGCCGGTATGCCGTACGAAAAAGTAAGTACCGACCGGCCTGAATTTAAAGAAGCCATCGAACAGGTAAGCGGGCGCATTGCCAGGCTACTCAGCATTAAGGGAAAAAAGACGGTTGACGAATTTCACCGTGAACTTGGCCTAACGATGTGGGAATATTGCGGTATGTCACGCACTGAAGAAGGGCTTAAAATCGCCAAAAAGAAAATTCAGGAATTGCGTGCTGAATTCTGGCAAAACGTAAATGTGGTGGGCAGCAGCAACGAACTAAATATGGAACTGGAGAAAGCTAACCGGGTAGCCGATTTCATGGAACTTGGCGAACTCATGGTTGACGATGCCCTCAACCGGAGGGAATCCTGTGGCGGCCATTTCCGGGAAGAATCGGCCACCGAAGACGGTGAAGCCAAACGCAATGACGATGAATTTGCCTATGTGGCTGCCTGGGAGTACAAAGGCGAAAATCAGCCCGAAGTGCTGCACAAAGAGGAATTGCGTTTTGAAAATGTAAAACTTACCCAACGTAGTTATAAATAATTATGGAGCTCACGCTGAAGATTTGGAGGCAAAAAGGCCCAAACGATAAAGGGGGCTTTAAAACCTACAAGCATGCCCATGTTTCACCCGACATGTCGTTTCTGGAAATGCTGGATGTGCTAAATACCGAATTAATAAAGAAAGGCGAAGAACCCATCCACTTCGATCATGATTGCCGCGAAGGCATTTGCGGCATGTGCAGCCTGTACATCAATGGCCGTCCGCATGGGCCGCTGCAAACAACAACCTGTCAGTTACACATGCGCTCCTTCCGGGATGGCGAAACCATTACCATCGAACCTTGGCGGGCAAAACCTTTTCCGGTGATTAAGGATTTGGTCGTTGACCGGTCGGCTTTTGAACGCATTCAGCAGGCAGGCGGATATATTTCAGTCAATACAGGTGGTGTGCCGGATGCCAACGAGATACCCATACCCAAGAAAATTGCCGATGAGGCCATGGATGCCGCCACCTGCATCGGTTGCGGTGCCTGTGTGGCAGCCTGCAAAAATGCTTCGGCCATGCTGTTTGTCAGCGCAAAGGTTTCTCAGTTTGCGTTGCTGCCTCAGGGAAAGCCCGAACGCAAAGAACGGGTAGAGCGGATGGTGGCACAAATGGATGCGGAAGGGTTTGGTGCCTGTACCAACACGAGGGCCTGCGAAGCGGAATGTCCGAAAGGCATCAGCGTTACCAATATTGCACGGTTAAACAGGGAGTATTATTCCGCGATGTTGAGTTCTTACGAGATTCCGTCAAAGGGAGGCGGTGACTGATCCTTATCGGTTCACTGAAGGTATTTGGCTATCCGCTTTTCATAATACCGGGGAAGGCTCCCATCGTCCTTATAGGCTTCCAGGAGTTTAAAATACTTTCGTACCGTATAGGGAGTAAGCAACAGGTATTGAACGCCCAGCGTAAGTCCGCTTCCTATCATGCCTGCTGCTCCAATGAAGGGGATTACGAAATTGTAATTTTCTTCACTTGTACCAGTGTCCCTGTTTTCGGCCATAATCAGGCCGGTGGTGAGCACAGCGGTTGAAACGCCAAAAACAATCCAGGTGGTGGTCATATCAAAACCAAGCAGGTAACGCTCTGCCTCACCGGGCGAATAAGGTCCGATAATTTTATGCCGTTTAACTAAAAACAAGTTGGCAAGTGCGCGGGTGGTATCATCGTAAGCGGCCATGTAAATCCGTTCGTGTTTCTTCAGTCGAACAGGTTTGTCGTTCTCTTCCTGCGCACTGCCACTGGCCGGCAGGAGGATTAGCACAAGGCCGATTAAGATCCCATGAACTCTTGAAATAAGCAAGGAATTTCAGTTATTCACTTTTGCATACCCCGAATTCAATACGGTTCCTTTCCGATGCGCTGGTAAAGGCGCTTCCAATATTACCGCCTGCCAGGATAATATCGCGGTCCGGTCCGGAGTCGGCAAGGTGTATTTTTATGCAGGCGTTAAG
>CAYNIH010000015.1:2433-9160 GCA_964397115.1 uncultured Roseivirgaceae bacterium
TTTTACCGGTGCTTCCAATAACAGGATTCAATAAGGCTGCAATTTCGGCATCGGGGGCGGAGAGGTCTCCCAAATGCAAATGAACGGGGTGAGAAGTATTTCCTTCAGTTCCTTCCAGGGCAACGAGAATGCGGGTGGAGCCGTCTTTCCGTTCCTGGAAAGTTACTGTTCCGCTTACCGGATAATCAGAACCAGGTTGCAGGGAATACGTTACCTCGTTGCCCGTCAGGTCGGTAATGGCCTGTTCATTCTCCTGGCAGGCTGCCAAAACTCCGAAAAGCGCTAAAAGCCCTAACTTTTTCATAGCTGTGTACCTGATAAACGATTCAATTTAATACAGACTGGTTATATTCTAAACGATTTGGCCTTAGATTTGTCTTTTCTGCTAAAACCGCTCCAAATGGATTTGATTTATCAACGGTGCAACTGGCTTAAAAATTTCGTATTGGCCTGTTTTTTTGTTGTGATGATGCCCTCCTGTAGCCCCAAGGTTCAGCCTCCTGCTGATACCCGTCCTGCGTGGCTTAAGGGCGAATCGGCACAGCGCGGATACTATACCGGGGTAGGGCAAAGTATAAAAGACGGCACCAACAACTACGTGCAAGCGGCTAAAAAAAGTGCGCTGGATGATCTGGTTTCGCAGATAAAAGTTACCGTGTCCAGCACTTCAATATTGAGCACGTTCGAGGAAAACCGCTCTAACTTCAAGGAAACCTACGAGCAAATTATTCAAACCTCAGTTGCCGATGAAATTGAAGAATTTGAAATGGTTGGCAGTTGGGAAGATGACCGCAATTACTGGGTTTACTACCGCTTGTCGGTTGCCCGGTATCGGGAAATTAAGGAAGAGCAAAAGCGAAATGCCGTGAGACTGGCAACCGATTTTTTGAAAAAAGCCCGGGAGTCTGAGGCCGGCAAAGATTACCTGCAGGCTCTTGGATTTTACTTTCAGTCGTTCCGTAGCGTAGAAAAATACCTTGCCGAAGCCATTCCGGTAACACTTGACGGCCAGGAGTTTTTACTCACCAATGAAGTGTATGCCTCCATCCAGAAAATTCTTAACCTGATTCAGCTTCGGATTGATCCTGCAGAGCTGCAGGTGAACCGCAGGGTTAACCTGAAGGATCAGCCCATCATCGTCAGCGCTACTTTTCGGGACGGCAATGTGCCTGCCGTGATGCTGCCATTATCTGCAGCTTTTGAAAAAGGGTCCGGAGAAGTTTTTCCTCAGTATAAAACTGATGAAAAAGGCAGAGCCAAAATCCTGCTCACAAAAATTACAAGTCGCGAGTTGGAGCAAACGGTGGCGGTAAAGGTAAATACCGATGCCATCAGTGGATCAAGTTCACCCATTTACAACTTAGTGGCCAATATGCTCGCTGTGCCCGTAACCAAAACGCTTCTCAAGGTTCAGCGGCCGGTTGTGTATATGGTGGCCGATGAAAAAAGCCTTGGCGCCATGCGCCCGAATAATCAACTCAGCAACAAGTTGAAAAACCTGTTGGCAAACAACGGGTTTGAATTTACTTCGGATAAGTCAGCGGCCGATTTGATAGTTGAAGTACAGGCCGATTCGGAGCGGGGTTCGGTAAGCGGAAGCATTTATATCACCTTTCTTACCGGGGTAATTAAAGTAGCGGCTGCCCGCGAAGGAAAGGAAATTTATGCCACCACCTTCGACCGGATTAAAGGATATGGCCTTGACTACGAGCGTTCAAGCCAAGATGCTTATAATAAAGCGCTGGAAACCCTTGAAAAAGAGCGCCTGGCCGAGTTGTTAAATACCATTCTCCAATAGTTAAATTGTAATTTTTTAAAAGAAATCTGAAGGTTTATACCATTGAACAAAAATCTGCTCGTAAATTGGTCTTAAAATTGCCAGAGTAATACCAGTAACCAAATACCATCCGACTATGAAAAAATTAACGTATTCATCAGTATTCCTTTTTGCATTAGCCGGTGCCATCCTGATCGGCTGCAAGGGAAAGGAAAAACTTCCGAAAGGCGAGGTTGAAGTGAACATCCCCTGCTCCGGACCGGACTATTTCACCAACAATAAATTTTTCAGGGCCAATTCGTTGGGCGAAAGTATGGATCTGGTGGCCTCTAAGAAAAAGGCCATGGACAATGCCAGGGCAGAACTGGCTGCCAGTATCCAGTCGACCGTGAAGACCGTTACCGACAACTACCTGAATTCACGGGAGTTCAACAATAAAGAAGAGCTGGAAGAACGGTTTGAGCAACTTAACCGTACCATTGTTAACCAAACGCTTTCGGGTATTAAAACCATTTGCGAAAAGCAGGTTAAAACCGATAAGGGTAACTTCAAAACCTATGTAGCCATTGAGTTATCTGCCGCTGACATCGTTTCAAAATATAATGAAAGCCTTTCAAAAGAAGAGCGGTTGAAGATTGATTACGATTACGAGAAATTTAAAGAGACCTTCGAGAAGGAGATGGAAAAAATGGGCAACCGGTAATCCGATTCTCTCAATAAATACTCCGGCCCTGGCGGATTTTCTGCCAGGGTTTTTTATTTTCTGCTGAACTCAAAACTCTGCATTGCCAGGGTAACGGGGGAAGGGGATTACATCGCGAATGTTGGTCATGCCGGTAACAAACTGAATCAACCGCTCAAAACCCAGCCCGAAACCGCTGTGCGGGGCCGTTCCGAATTTGCGAAGTTCCAGGTACCACCACAACTCCTTTTCAGGGAGGTTCAGTTCGTTAATCCGCCTGAGCAGGTTGTCGTACCGCTCCTCGCGTTGAGAACCACCAATAATTTCGCCAATGCCGGGAAACAGCACGTCCATGGCCGCCACGGTTTTGCCGTCATCATTTTGCCGCATGTAAAATGCTTTAATGGCAGCGGGGTAATTGTAAAGGATTACCGGCCTTTTAAAATGCTTCTCAACCAGGTAGCGTTCATGTTCTGATTGCAGGTCTGCCCCCCACTGATCGATAAGGTACTGGAATTTCTTTTTCTTGTTCGGGTTGGAATTCCGAAGAATATCAATGGCTTCGGTGTAGGTAAGGCGCTGGAACTCATTCTCAACAACAAATTTAAGGCGGTCAATCAAGCCGAGTTCGCTGCGCTGCTCCTGCGGCTTGTTCATCTCCTCTTCCTGTGCACGTTTGTTCAGAAAATCAAGATCTTCGGCACAGTTATCGAGGGCGTATTGGCACAAGTACTTTAAAAAAGATTCGGCCAGTTCCATATTGTCGTAGATGTCGTAAAAAGCCATCTCAGGTTCAATCATCCAGAATTCAGCAAGGTGGCGCGTGGTGTTTGAATTTTCGGCCCGGAACGTGGGTCCAAACGTGTACGTTTCGGAAAGGGCAAGCGCATAGGTTTCCACTTCAAGCTGCCCAGAAACAGTCAGGTTGGTTTCCTTTCCAAAGAAATCTTCCTTGTAATTAATGTTACCGGTTTCATTTTTTGGCAAGGCATTGAGGTTAAGCGTGGTAACCTTAAACATGTCACCGGCACCTTCTGCATCGGAGCCGGTAATAATGGGCGTGTGGATATAATAAAACCCCCGGTCGTTGAAAAACCGGTGCACGGCAAAGGCCATGGCATGCCGGATGCGCATCACCGCACTGATGGTGTTGGTGCGTGAGCGCAGGTGGGCAATTTCGCGCAGAAATTCAAGCGAATGCTTTTTGGGCTGCAGCGGGTATATTTCCGGGTCACTATCGCCCAGTATTTCCAATGTCTTCACTTTCACTTCAACGGGCTGACCTTTGGCAGGCGAGGGCACCAGCGTTCCGGTGATGGAAAGGCATGCTCCGGTAGTAATTCGTTTTAAAGTAGCTTCATCTAATTTTGTATAATCCACTACCGCCTGCAGGTTGCTGATGGTTGATCCGTCATTTAAGGAAATAAACTGGTTATTGCGGAACGTTCTTACCCATCCCATTACCACAACCTCCTGGCCGTTCGGCACAGTTTGAAGCAAATCTTTAATTTTGGAACGTTTCATACGCTGAATTCAATCGTAACAAGTTCAGGGCGCAAAAAACGGTATTTTGCTCCTCTTATCAAAAGGCCTATGATCGGCTTAACTATTTTCATGAACGCCCTGAATTAATACCTTTGCTGTGTGTTGTTCAGAGCAGAAGATTGATGCAAAAAATCGGATTAAGCCAAACGTTACAACAAAAGCTGTCACCCCAGCAAATTCAGTTTATTAAGTTGCTTCAGGTGCCTACAGCCGAATTGGAGAGCCGGATTGAAGAAGAACTGGAAATAAATCCCGCTTTAGAGGAAGGCTCTGATGAACCGGGCGATGAAAAAACCGAAAATGAGGAGGATTACCAGGAAACTTCTGGAAGCGAGGATGAAATTGACATTAAGGACTACCTCCGCGATGACGATTATGCGGGCTATAAAATGCAGGCCGATGGTGGGGGGGATGACGATGAAGACGACCGGGAGATGCCCATCCCGATGGCCACCAGCCTCCATGAACAACTGATGACCCAACTCGGCTACCTGGGCTTGGATGAACGCCAGCAGGCAATTGGCAAGCAACTTATCGGAAGCATTGAGGCCGATGGGTATATTCGCAGGGAACTGGAAGCCATCGTTAATGACCTGGCCTTTTCACAAGGCATTGAAACTACCGTTGAGGAAGTGGAAGGAATCCTGAAAAAAATTCAAACTTTTGATCCGCCTGGTATAGCCGCCCGCGATTTGCGCGAGTGTTTGCTGCTGCAACTGGATAGGATGGATAATGGCCGCGATGTGGATGTTGCCGTGGCTAAAAAAATCATTTCGGAGTGTTATGACGAGTTTACTAAAAAACACTATCAGAAGATTCAGAAAAAACTGGGCACCGAGGACGAGGAGTTTGTGCGCGATGCCGTTGAACTGATTGTAAAGTTAAACCCCAAGCCGGGAGGTGGCGGTACGGCCGGAATGGTTAAAAACCAGTATATTATTCCTGATTTTATCCTCACAAATAACAACGGTAAGCTGGAACTTGCGCTGAATTCGCGAAATGCACCCGAACTCCGCATAAGTCGCTCTTACACCGAAATGTTTAAGGCATACGATAAGAGCGATAAAAAGGATAAAAAACTGAAAGAAGCCGTAACGTTTGTAAAGCAAAAACTTGATTCGGCCAAGTGGTTTATTGATGCCATTAAACAACGGCAGCAGACCCTGCTCAAAACCATGCGCGCCATCGTTGATTTTCAGTATGAATTTTTCCTCGAAGGTGACGAGACCAAACTCAAGCCCATGATCCTCAAGGACATTGCTAACCTCATTGGCATGGATATCTCCACCGTATCCAGGGTGGCCAGCAGCAAGAGCATTCAAACGGATTTCGGAATTTATCCGCTCAAGTACTTTTTCTCCGAAGGAATTTCTACCGATTCGGGCGAAGAAGTGAGCAGTCGCGAGGTAAAACAGATCATCCGGGAGATCATCGATAAGGAAGATAAAAGCAAGCCGCTTTCGGATGATAAACTTGAAAAAATGCTGAATGAAAAAGGGTATAACATTGCGAGGCGAACCGTAGCCAAATACCGTGAGCAGTTGAATATACCCGTAGCCCGTTTGCGTAAAGAATTATAAAGTGAATATCCTGGCAAAGGCACTGTCTTACCTGTTTCATCCGCTGCTAATGCCCTCGGGGTTATTTGCTATGCTGGCTGCATTGTTTCCTCCGGCATTATACCCTATTAAGATGGAAACGCAACTGTATTTTGTGCTGTTCGTGTCGGTAATCACCTTGCTGCTTCCTTTGGTTAATCTAGTGTTCTTCCGCCAGTTTGGCGTGATACGATCGTTTACCCTGATAAATCGCGAGGAACGCATAAAGCCGTTTTTATTCATTGCCCTGCTCTACCTGGCCGGTATGTTGATGTTTTACTATAAAACCCGCATTGGTTGGGGCGATAATGTATTTAAGCTGCTGGTTATCATCAATGCGTTGGTGGTGGTAGCGTTTCTCATCACCCTAATGTATAAAGCCAGTATTCACAGCCTGGCCATTTGCGGGGTGTTGGGTATTTTACTCCCGCTTGCCAAGGCAGCTGAGGATGGCAGCTTGTTTATACCTTTGCTGGTAACCCTGGTGCTTGCCGGCATGATCATGTCGGCACGCCTGCAGTTGAATGCCCATACTCCGCGGCAGGTGTTGGTTGGCGCAGTTGCCGGATTTGCTACTGCTTTTACAGGAATGATAATTTTGTTTTAATGCACACAATACAATATGAGCTCCTATTCCTTTATCAAGTACGAGTTATCCGGTGGGGTGGCCACCATTACCTTAAACCGGCCAGAGGTGTACAATGCCCTGAATGACGAAATTACCTTTGAGCTTCAGGATGCACTGAAGGCCATAGCAAAAGATGACCAGGTAAGGGTAGTGGTACTAACCGGAGAAGGAAAGGCCTTTTGTTCGGGCCAGGATTTAAAAGCAGCCCAAGGCAGTCAAAAGCGCTCCTTTTTGCAGTCGCTTCATAAACGGTATAATCCAATCATCAGGGCTATGCGGTCGCTGCCTAAACCAATTGTATGCCGCCTTAACGGGGTGGCAGCAGGTGCGGGCTGTTCACTGGCACTGGCCTGCGACATAATTGTGGCCTCCGAAGAGGCTACGCTCATTGAGGTTTTTATCAATATCGGGCTGGTTCCTGATTCGGGATCGTCTTATTTCCTTCCACGGCTCACCGGTATGGCAAAAGCCTTTGAACTTTGTGCTATGGGAAGCCG
>CAYNIH010000015.1:9170-21047 GCA_964397115.1 uncultured Roseivirgaceae bacterium
CGTTAAAGCTGATGAGGCATTAAACCTGGGTGTTGTTAATAAAGTGGTGCCTGCCGCTAAGTTGGATGATGCCGTGAAAGAATACACTACCTATTTTGCCGGTGCACCGACCAAGGCCATCGGGTTGATCAAAAAGATGCTGGCAAAATCGGCAACTGCCACCCTGGATGAAATGCTCGATTACGAAGCCTACTGTCAGGAGATTGCCGGCAGTTCGGCAGATTACCAGGAAGGCATAAACGCGTTTCTGGAAAAGCGCAAGCCAGCCTTTTTAGGGAAATGATCAAAAACTTACTAGCGATAGCGTAATGGTGTAGTTGCTCGTGGTTGAACCATCGGGTCCTTTCCCGGCTTTGAACAAATCGCTGAAGTTGTAATATATTGACAGGTAAACATTACCTACACCAATACGGCCGTAAGCTCCGTAACGGAATGGGTTGAGGTTGAAATCCTGCCGGTCTTTCAATTTTTTCACTTCACCGTCTTCGCTATACTTGAGTTTGGTTTGTGCGTTTAGTAAAACACCAATGCGGCCCCCAATGGCGGCTTTAAAACTTTTTGCCGGATCAGTTGGATTTGCCGTAAACCGGAATTCAACGGGCACATCAACGTAATTGGTAATGAACATCGACTTGCTGGCAGCTTTGGCCGTATCGCCAAACAATAACGCTCCCGAACTGATAAACTGGGTATTGCCTGAGGCGTCCCGTGCAAGGGTTGGTGTTGTTACTTTTATTGTATCGTTTGATAACCGCAAGGTAAATGATTGCAATTTGTACCGCTCCAGTCCAAGGCCCAGGCCGGAGTGGACACTCCATGGTGAAGAGCCGAACTGTTTATCGTATTGATAATATAAATTCAGGGTACGCGATCCCCAGAAACCTTTTTCAACATCCTGTGGAGGGCGCGTAAACCAGTTAAACCCGTATTCTACCATAAATGTGCCGGGTATATCGGGTCTCCCTTTTCGTTTGGTTTCAGTTTGTAACTGGGCATAGACCAGGCAGGTAGTAATAGAAAATAAAAGAAGCATTACCAGCTTTTTAACCATCATCATCGGGGTTTAACAAGCCTCAAAAATAGGTTTTTTGCCGAGGGCGGCAAAAACTGATTTTTGGCCTGGCCATATATTTTTTTACATTTGCACTCCGTTTTTTACCGCACTCGTAGCTCAACTGAATAGAGCACTTGACTACGGATCAAGAGGTTCGGGGTTTGAATCCCTGCGAGTGCACAAAGTCCCTGTCTGATTAACGACCGGGACTTTTTTATTTAAAAGCCATCTCAAAATCACCAAGTCTGCCATTTCGAGGGAGGCACGACCGAGAAATATTAGCGTTTCCGCCAGACCCTCAAGGATGTCTCACTATCGTTCGTCCTAAGGGAGATATTTTTGAGATGGCTTCTACTAACCTTTAATCAATCCTGAAAGAAACGGGTAGCACCATTTTTACCGGTACGGGTTTGCCGCGCTGCCGGCCTGCCTCCCATTTGGATAAACCGATTACACGTGCAGCTTCTGCATCGCAACCGCCACCTATCCCTTTAACTATCCGCAGATTTACCGGGGTGCCGCTTTTATCAACAACAAACTCGATATACACTTTACCTTCGGTGCCCAATCGTTTGGCCTGAACAGGGTAACGGATGGTGCTCGACAAAAACTGATAGAAGGCCGGGTAGCCGCCTGCCGGAACAGGCATTTTTTCGACCACCAAAAAGGTATCGGTCACCGGTTCGCCAGCAGGTTCAATAGGGGTAGGGGTAGACAATTCGGGGAGATGGTGTTCAATCGGTTGAAAAGAAAACGTGTCCACCGGAAGTTCTTCATCAGAAGGAACTACCCGGCTGATGTCTCTAAAGGATACTTTCTTTTCTTGTATTGATTTCGAGTTAACCGGTTCAGGCACAAATGCGGCCTCCATAATAAAGATGGGGGTATCAATGGGCGGCAGGATACAGCCGGGTACCTTCTTTTTTGATCTCCATTGAAACGCCATACTGATAAGGAGCAAACTGACGGCAAGCCCTGTACAAATAAAAATGGTATAGTACCGGTGCACATCTTTAGACGGATTTTTCTTTGGGATCATAAAGCTTGGATTTACCCAAGTAATCCAGCGTGGCGGTAAAAGTCACGCTGGCCGCTGTATTGTGTAGCTGATCACGTGCGGATTTCTTTTTATTCTCCCAACGGATAACAATTAGCAGGACGATAAGAAAAAACAAAATAATAAGAAAATAAGTAAACACACGGAGTACCCGCTTCAACCGTAGTTCCTTGTCGTGCTGGCGCATTAATTCCGGGTAGTTCCGGTGGCGTGCAATGCGCCCGCTGTTGAGCAGTTGCCTGCGTAACCGTATTTCATTTCTTCCCATCGTACTTAATGCTAAGGTTAAAATTTTTACGCAACCTGTCCAACGCCCGGTAGGTGCGCATTTTGGCACCGCTTTCGGTAATGTTTAAGATGAATGCAATTTCTTTAAAATCTTTGTCTTCAAAGAACCGCAGTTCCAGCACTTCCAGCATATCGGTGGGCAACTCCTTCAAATAGTTTACCAGCCGTTGAATAAGTTCTTCATTCCAGTCTTCGGCTCCCTGCTCAATCAACTCCCTCACTTTTACCTCTTCAACGGAAAATACCCTGATCTTTTTCTGTTTCCGGTAATGTTTGTTTACTTCGTTGGCTGCAATGCGGTAAAACCAGCTCGAAACCGGAACACCCCTATATTCAAAACGTTGGCTGTGCTTTAGCGCATTCAAAAAAGTCTGTGAACACAGATCGGCCGTTAGATTTTCGTCATCAGTCTGGCGGTAAATAAAGTTGAAAATCCGGTCGTAGTACTTTTCGTACAGCGCGCCAAACGCAGCGGGGTTCTTTCCCGATTGTTTTAGAATGGCGTATTCTTTCCGTATTTCATCATCGGATAGCAAAATCCGGGCGTTTATATCTGTAATCCTTTCCGGCTGACTTAGTCACAAACAATAATACAGCCATTCCATTTAATTTAATCAATATGGATTAAAGTAATTTGAAGAATTCTCCAGCCATTTCCTATGCGGTTATTACCTCTATTGCCTGTTGTTGGCTTGCCAGTTTTTAATTGCCTGCCAAACCGATGATAACGTTGAAGCATTACGGCTTCAGGTACTTGAAGCCGATAAGAACTTTAACCGGATGGCCCAGGAAAAAGGAATTGCCAAGGCGTTTTTTTTTATGACGATGAGCAGGTGCCGTGGTTTATGGTAGCCATGTATCCATTTGGAAACGCAAGAATGACGGTAGCTGGCAGTATGTATTGGATACGGATAATCCAACACACAGTCCGGTTTTGTTTAACCAGGCACGTTAGATAAACGGAAGGTTTTTTTCGGGCACCAATACCATCAATGATGAGGGGTCAATCCGGATGGTAAATTCTGAGGCGGTACCACAAGGTTCGCCATCAATATGGAAGGGAGCCGATGCCGGTATTTTAACTACAAGGTTTGTTACCGGTTTACTTTGGTAGGCGTTGTTGTTGCGCAACTTGTTTGTAAAAAGCCTGTAAGTAAAGGGTAAGCCCTTATGCAGCGGAATTTTTTTTACTTGAACCAGTTTAAGTTGATGGTCTGTTACGGATGCACCCGGTGCTATACTTGCATTGTTTCCGTATTGTGAGGAATTGGCGATGGCGATGATAAAACTTTTAGTCAACTGCTCAGTTGAATGATCGTGTAGGCAGGTGGCATTCAAGGGAGTGAACCTTAAGTAGTCGCGCACGACAAACCGTACATAGCCAAAAAATCCGCGCTTTTTGTCTTCACCAAAGCGGTTGGCCACGTGCCCGTCAAACCCGATGCCCGATACGTTCACCGATAGGTGGTCATTCACATAAAAGGTGTCCATGGCAATTGGCTTGCTGTTAAACAGCGTCTTCAATGCTGTTTTAAGTTTCATGGGGATGCCCAAGTGCCGGGCCAGGCCGTTGCCGGATCCTTTCGGTAAAATACCGAGTGGTGTGCCGGAATGAATCAACCCCTGTGCGGTTTCATTTACCGTACCGTCACCCCCCACAGCAATTACGGCATCAAACTTTCCGATACCTTCTCGGGCCAGTTCGGTGGCGTGGCCGCGACCCGAAGTGAATTGGATGGTACATTCAGCACGGTGTTGTTCACAGGCACTCAGAATTTCTCCTTCCAGTTTTGCACGGAAACCTGTGCCTGAGAATTTGTTGATTATGAACAATAGCTTGTTAAATTCGCTCATCCGGATTGGGCCATCAAAATTAACCGAAATGGAAGATTTTCAACCCCGTGTTTTCAAGTTTAAAGCCTGGAACAGCGAAGCCAGGCTGCTGGTAAAACTGGGCAGTATTGATTTTAGAAAAGGTGTGCTGTTTAAGAAGGATCATGTGCTGCTTCAGTTTACCGGAATGGTGGACATGCACCAGGAAGAAATTTACGAGATGGACATTTTGATGATGCGCGAAGAAAAATTTCTTGTGAGGTGGCACGATCAGCATAACGGGTGGTACCTCCTTTCGTTGCCGGCAAGGGTATCGGTTAAACCACTCCACCGGGAAACGGCCATCACCATGAAGCGCCTTTGCAATTATTTCGAATCAGAAGCGAATAAAACCGAAATCGGTTAACCCTTTGCTTTCAGTTTTTCTTCGATGTATTTAACAGCTGCCCCAATGGTTGAAAGTTTTTCGGCATCTTCATCGGGTATTTTGATATCGAATGTTTGTTCGAAATCCATTACAATTTCCGCGTAATCAAGTGAATCAATTCCCAGGTCTTTTACCAGGTTAGCATCGGGGTTTATTTCGGATTCGGCAATGCCCAGTTTTTCGATAAGGATACGGGCAACTTTTTCTGAAACGTTTGGCATAGGACGGATAAAGAGTGATCAAAGGTATTAAATGAGGGTGTTCAGTCCAAGCCATTAAACTTAAAAGCGCATGATGAATTCAGTGCCCAGACCGGGCGTTGATTTTACAGTAAGTGTACCCTGGTGCTGGCGCATGATCTGGCGCGATAAGCTAAGCCCGATGCCCGATCCGGTTTTTTTGGTGGTAAAAAAAGGGATGAAGATTTTTTCGAGGGCCTCCGGGTCGATGCCTGGGCCATTGTCTCGCACCGAAACAACCGGCCGTAACTTCTGGTTACAATAGGCACGAAGGGTGATCAGTTTTTCGGGCTGCTCTTCGAATGCCTGAATGGCATTCTTAATCAGGTTAATCAGCACCTGCTCAATCATTCCCTTGTCGGCCATCAGGGTAAGGTCGGCCGGCTCCACGCTGATTTCGAGTTTTATATTTTTTGCATTCAGCTCGTTTCGGTGCAGGGTGGCCAGTTCATCGAGCAGGGACTGGACGGCAACCGATTGAGGTTTAGGCTTGGGGATATGGGTAAGGCTTCTGAATTCCTTTACAAAATGGATGAGGTTGGCGCTGCGCTTGCTAATGGTTTGCAGCGATAGCTGGATGTCGGACAGTTGCTCCACTTCAAGGGGTTTGCCGGCACTGTTTTTCAAATGGCTGTTCAGTTCATCTTCCAGCATACCGGCCAGCGAAGAAATGGGTGTAACTGAATTCATAATTTCATGGGTAAGTACCCGCACCAA
Source organism: uncultured Roseivirgaceae bacterium (assembly GCA_964397115.1). Lineage (GTDB taxonomy): Bacteria > Bacteroidota > Bacteroidia > Cytophagales > Cyclobacteriaceae > UBA2336. The sequence continues at coordinate 14,786 of CAYNIH010000015.1, forward strand.
ATTTTGCCAGGCTTCCATTTCTTTCTCTTCCAGTTCGCTTTGGATGTTTTGCAGCGAGATGAGTTTTAGTGTTTCGCCCCGAAGGGTAAGTTCAATGGCATAAACCGAAAGCTGGATAAGATCTTCCCCAACCTGCAACCGGATGAGTTCGCGTCCTCCGGTTTTTAACCGGAGGAATACATTAACGAGGTGCTCGTTTAATTCTTTTAGTTCCTGAAGTGTTCCGGCCTTATTCACCCGTAACAGCTTTCGGGCCGCACTGTTGAAAATCTCAATTTTCCCGTCACGCTCCCGGAAGATGACCAGCCCGATGGCAACGTGCATGACGATGTTCTTATAAAAGAGGAATTCGGCATCTTTTTCCTGACGCGAATTCCGGATTTTTCCCAGCACGTCATTCAACTGTTTCTCCAGTTCAACCGCATCCGGATCGGCACTTTCGGTTTTAAAGGATCCGGTCACCTCATCAAACCGTAAGTTTTTCATCAGCGAACTGGCCACGGGTGTTGGTCTGTCGATTATACCGAGCAGTTGTTTTACCTGAAAAATGCCGGCCGCCAAAAGGGCAAGCGCAAGGATGTAGTTTTCCTTATCGAAAAGAAAAAAGCCAAAAGCGAGCACCGTCACGGCCAGAAAAGCCAGCCGGGTTACAATAGGCGATTTCCAGTTTACATCCACGGGTAGCTCTTACAATCCGTATTTTTCCATTCTTCGGTAAAGGGATGCCCGGGTAAGGCCCAGCTCTTCCGCTGCTTTTGAAATGTTTCCGCTGTGAATACCCAGCGCTTTTACGATGGCAGCTTTTTCCACTTCATCGAGGTTGAGTGTTTCTGGCGACATGGCTGTGGCCGGCCGGCTGAACAGGAAATCGGTTTCCTGCAGGGAAGCCGAGTCAGTCATGATGACGGCCCGTTCAATGGCATGCTGGAGTTCGCGTATGTTGCCCGGCCAGGCGTAGCGCTTAAGTTTTTCCATGGCACCGGCCGAGATGGTGTTCACCTGCTTATGGTATTTCCGCGAGTAGTAGTTCAGGTAATGTTCGGCAAGCAGGGGTATATCTTCAATCCGTTCGGCTAATGGAGGTACTTGTATTTCCACTGTGTTGATGCGATAGAGCAGGTCTTGCCGGAAGGTACCTTCTTTTACCATCTGATGTAGCGGCATATTGGTGGCGCAAATCAGGCGGATGTCAACCGGGATGGGCTGGTTGGAGCCTACCCGTGTTACCTGGCGCGACTGCAGGGCACTGAGCAATTTACTTTGTAACGCCATGCTCAGGTTACCGATTTCATCCAGGAAGAGAGTTCCTCCGTTGGCCAGTTCAAACCGTCCGGGCCGGTCTTCGCGGGCATCGGTAAAGGCACCTTTTTTATGGCCAAATAATTCGCTTTCAAAAAGTGTTTCGGTTATGGCGCCCATATCAACGGCAACAAAACTGCCGTCTTTACGCAGCGAGCGCTGGTGGATAGCGCGGGCGATAAGTTCCTTGCCGGTTCCGTTTTCACCAAGGATCAGCACGTTGGCATCGGTTTTTGCCACTTTTTCGATGAGGGTGAACACTTCGGTAATGGCCGGGCTTTTGCCGATGATTTCACCGAACGGTTTACTGATTTGCTCTTCGAGCATTTCTTTGGCTTTGCGAAGTTTGTCAACCTCGTTGTAGGATTGCTTTAACCGGATGGCCGTTGAAATGGTGGCGATGAGTTTTTCGTTTTGCCAGGGCTTTAAGATGAAATCGGTGGCGCCTTGTTTCAGGGCTTTAACGGCCATTTCCACATCGCCAAATGCGGTGATGAGGATAACCACTGCGTTGGGATCTTTTTCCAGGATTTTCTCCAGCCAGTAAAAGCCTTCCTTGCCACTAGTGATGTCCTTGCTGAAATTCATATCCAGCAGGATCACATCATACGTATCGTTATTGAGCAGGAAGGGTATTTTGTTTGGATTTTTTTCAATAATAACATGGTGATTCTGTTTTTTAAGAAGCATTTTTGCGGCAAGCAAAACGTCCTCATCGTCATCAATCATCAGAATTTTTGCCTGGCGATCGGCCTGGCGGGCGCTTTCATTGCTCATTGTGGTTGGTTAGGGGGTAAGTAATGTGGTCGAATATCATGCCATGAATAGAACAGGGTTTTTAAGCCTGTAGTTAATGTTGCCCTGTTCTACAATGTACAAATATGTTCATTATTGAACATAAAACATGTACGATTCCAGACACGTTCCTATTGAAGGCGAATAATGGTTATCCTGTTGGTGTACACCACATACCGGACTTCATCGGTAAGTAAAATAAAGCGGCTTCCGGGTTCACAGTTTTCCGTGCGCTGGGTTTCGTCAAACAGGTCGTAAAGGTGAAGCCGATCGGTATCGGCATAATAAAGTTCTTCGCCTATGAAATTGAAAAAGCGGATTTGCTCACCGGTTATTTTTTTTAACAGTTTACCGAAGCCGTTAAAAATAGCCAGGGATTTTTGGCCTGCCTGCAAAAAAAGAAATCCCTGGTACTCCCTCATGGTTACGGTATCGGTTTGTAATGCACGGGGAAGTTGAAAATCAACTTCTGTTTGTTGCGAAATCAGGTTTATCCGCTTCAGGCTAAAGTCTGCGTGATCCAGTATCCACATCCCACGGTCGCCTGCTGAGCAGGCCAACCAGGGTTCAACGACAAATTCTTCATTGATTGTTGAGGAAGGCTCTGTTCCGAAACTTGAAAAGCCAGCCAGGTTACGTTTTCGGTAATAGGCAAACGTTCGTGAACCATCGCGCGGCTCAAAAATAACAGGGAAATCTTTTAACGTACACTCTCCTAAAAGTTTCCCCTCTTTGCTGAACTTGAGCAGCTGCTTGTTTTTCAGTTGTATATATAAATCACCCGGCCGGTCAACAAACGCGTTAACGGCTTCATCAATCAACGTAATTTCGGTTTGCGGCTGCGCAAATCCTGCGCACCAGATGCAGACATGAAGAATAATGAGGAAGCCTGCCTTACTGCTCAAACGATAATAGGTTAACGGTCTTCCCATCGTAAACTGCATAAGTGCTGAAGTGGACCCACTCACCCAGGTTGATGTACCGGCTGTTGTCTCCTACCGGTAAGTCAAGGGGTAAGTGCCGGTGTCCGAAAATATAAAAATCATGATGTGTTTGCTTTTCTGTTTCGCGGCAATACGCCAGCAGGTATTCTTTCTCTTCGCCCTGAAATTTCTCCTCGCGTTTTGTGTTGCTGATGCGGCTCTTTCGCGACCAGTGATGAGCAATGGCTATGCCAAGGTTGGGGTGAAGGCGGGCGAACAGCCACTGGCAGAATGCACTGTTAAAAAATTTTTTCAGGAGTTTGTAAGTAGTATCACCGGGGCCCAGCCCGTCTCCGTGCCCTATCATTAATTTATGGGTGGGGGTGGTAAGGACGATCGGCTTCCGGTAAACGGGAATTCCCAGTTCAGTGGGAAAATAGTCGAACATCCACATGTCGAGATAGCCGGTAAAAAAGAAAATGGGAAAGCCCGCATCGCGCAGTTCGGCCAGTTTGCCCTGCAGCCGGATGAATCCTTTTGGTATAGCCCGTTTGTATTCAAACCAGAAATCGAAAATGTCGCCCATCAGGTAAATGCTGTGCGCATCGTGGCGAATCTGGTCGAGCCAGCGCACGATGCGTTTCTCCCGCTCCAGGCTTGATTGTGCATCGGGCACACCCAGGTGAAAATCTGAGGCAAAGTAAATTCGTTTGCCGTTAAGGGTAACGTTCATAGAATGAAAAAGCCCGGATTTGGAGCCGGGCTTAAAGATAAGTCCAAATATCAGAATTTATGACGGTGTAATTTTAGGTTCTTCGGCTGCGGGGGTTTCGGTTGCAACGGGGGTTCCGTTGGTTTCATTTTTTGGTGCCTCCGGTTTACCGTTGGTAAACTGCTGGTAGGTGGTGGGCTTGTCAAAAGGCCGCTTGCCGATTAGCCGTTCCAGGTCGCTCTGAAAAAGTATTTCTTTCTGGAGCAGTTCGTTGGCAATTACTTCGAGGTGCTGGCGGTGCTGGCTCAGCAACCCCTTGGTGCGTTCGTAGCATTCGTCCACAATGCGCTTTACTTCCCGGTCGATTTTTTCGGCCGTTGATTCTGAATAAGGTTTCTGAAAGGTATAGTCGCTTGCCTTCGAGTCGTAGAAGGAGATGTTGCCGATTTCTTTATTCATACCATATACGGTAACCATGCTGTAGGCCATTTTGGTTATCCGTTCCAGGTCGCTCAGCGCCCCGGTAGAAATTTTTCCAAACACCAGGTCTTCGGCCGCGCGGCCACCGAAGGCCATGCACATCTCGTCAAGCAACTGCTCGGTTTGGTAAAGGAATTGTTCTTTAGGCAGATACTGCGCATAGCCGAGGGCTGCAACGCCACGGGGTACGATGCTCACTTTTACCAACGGGTCGGCATGTTCCAGGAACCAGCCTGCCACGGCATGGCCTGCTTCGTGGTAGGCCACAATTTTCTTTTCTTCGGGGGAGATGATTTTGGTTTTCTTTTCCAATCCGCCAATTACGCGATCGATGGCATCCTGGAAGTCCTGCATATCAACGGCCTTTTTGTCTCTGCGGGCAGCAATGAGAGCGGCTTCGTTGCACACGTTGGCAATTTCGGCTCCGGCAAAACCGGGAGTTTGGGCCGACAGTTTTTTTACGTCAACGTTGGGATCCAGTTTTATCGGTTTGAGGTGAACTTTAAAGATAGCCTCGCGACCAACGATATCCGGTTTGTCAATGCTGATTTGGCGGTCGAACCGGCCGGGCCTGAGCAGGGCGGAGTCCAGCACATCTGGTCGGTTGGTTGCCGCAAGGATGATTACACCCGAGTCGGTGGCAAACCCATCCATTTCAACCAGCAGGGAGTTTAAGGTGTTTTCGCGTTCATCGTTTGCACCGGGCATCTGGCCTCGCCCGCGCGAGCGGCCGATGGCATCAATCTCGTCAATAAATACAATGCAGGGAGCTTTTTCTTTGGCTTGTTTGAATAAGTCGCGCACGCGGGCTGCTCCTACACCTACAAACATTTCTACAAAATCCGACCCCGAAAGTGAAAAGAATGGGACAGCGGCTTCTCCGGCAACAGCTTTTGCCAACAAGGTTTTGCCGGTACCCGGAGGGCCAACCAGCAGTGCACCTTTCGGAATTTTTCCGCCAAGTTTGGTAAACTTGGAAGGATTTTTCAGGAACTCAACGATTTCCTGAATTTCTTCTTTGGCCTCGTCAAGGCCGGCAACATCTTCGAAAGTGATTTTTACTTTGTTCTCGGCATCAAACAACGCAGCCTTCGATTTGCCGATGTTGAAAATCTGACCGCCCGGCCCGGCACCGCCCGTCATTCTGCGCATCAGCATCCAGAAGCCAAACAGCAGCAGGAAGAGAAAGCCCCACTGAACCAACACGCTGAAATAGTCGTTGCGTTCTTCAAACTGCAGGTCAACCTGCTCGGCCCGGGGAATGACTTTGTTTAGTTCTTTATATTCCGTTATAAAGGATTCAACGCTGCCAACTTTCATTTTAAAGTGCGGCCCGTTTGCGTTAACACCGAAGCGATTGCTTTGCTCCAGCCGCTCTTTATACTTAGCATTTTGCAGGGCGTTGGCAGTAAGGGTTATTTCCAGCACATCCATGTTTTTGATAAGCACCACGCGCTTCAGGTCGCGGCTCTTAATCATGGATTCGAAGTCACTGCGGCTTACTTCGGGCAGTCCGCTGGCGCTGCCGAGATACATTACGCCCATCACCACCGCTATGGTTACCAAAATTATCCACAAGGGGTAATTGCCCTTGGGCGGTTTAGGAGGAACCAGTTTGTTGTTATCTTTTTTTATGTCTGACATTTCCTTATCAATAACGGGTTTACCTTTGGTTTGTTCGCCAAGGCTTAATTCACTTCAATCATTTCGGCATCGCCCCAGAGTTTTTCTAGCGCAAAATACTCCCTGCGGTCCTGCCGGAAAATATGGGCCACCACATCAAAATAGTCGAGCAAAAGCCATTCTTTATTGTTTTTGCCTTCAATGTGCCAAGGGTTTTCTTTTACCAATTTATAAACCTCCTGGTCAACCGAATCGGCAATCGCATCGAGTTGCTTATCTGAACTGCCCGAACAAATCACAAAGAAATCGGCAACAGCATTTTTTACTTTCCGGAGGTCCAAAATCAGAATATCAGCGGCTTTTTTCTCCTGCATCCCCTTGACGATGGCATCACAAAGTAGTTTAGAACTGCCATCCTTTCTTTTTTTCG
>CAYNIH010000016.1:0-20227 GCA_964397115.1 uncultured Roseivirgaceae bacterium
CAGAAGGTTATTCTTGAAAACATTTTGTTGTTACTCAGTTTTTATAAAGACGTTGACCAGAACATGGCAGCATTACTTACCGATATGGAAGAACTGAAAAAAGTATATGATAAGGTGAACATCACCTATACCTACAAGGAGTCAACCTTCGAAGTAGTAAACGGGGTAATGGTTATTAAAGATAACAGCACAACCACCATTGATATAACTCCGGATGACATCAACAACATCAGAACCCTATCAGGAACAATACGAAATAAGATTATTAGCTAAGATAACCGACAACCTATGAAACACGTAATCATTTTTGCTTTGTCGCTTTTTGTTCTTTCGGCCGATGCCAACGCACAGTGCAATTCAGAAAATTTTTCCAATCAGTGCATCCCTAAACTGACATCCGGTTTTAACTTCTTAAAAAGCTATAAAATAGACGGAACTGGGGGTTCAAAAGATAAAGTGGAGTACTCCTATGTATTCACAAAGGGAACACAATACATGATTAACATCTGTGCATCCACCCAGCCCACCGATGGCATTGTGGTAACGCTGTACGATTCAAACCGGAACAAGGTAGCCACCAGCAAAGTAAACGGGCAATACATCGCTGCCATTGCTTACCCATGCAACGCTACGGGGATTTATTACATTCAATACACTTTTGACGGATCAACTTCGTATTGCGGAGGCAGCGCACTCGGCTTTAAACGATAACAAAGGATCAATTTTCTATCAGAAACCCTGGTTAGGCCAGGGTTTTTTATTTATACCTTTCCCGTAATAATGACCGAGCAAACCATCAACATTACTTTTAAGGCACGGTACTATAAACTGGGCACCCTTGGCAGCGACACAAAAGCGGTATGGTTTGTGCTTCACGGCTATGGCCAACTGGCAAAATACTTTCTTCAGAAATTCAACCTGCTGAATGACGGCAAAACCTTGATTGTTGCACCGGAAGGACTCTCACGGTTTTACGTTGAAGACATCCCTACGCGCATGCAAACGGGAAACAACCGCGTGGGCGCCACCTGGATGACCCGCGAAAACCGCCTTGCCGACATTGAAAACTATTGCGAGTACCTTACCGCTATTTATAGTGCCGAAGTACAACACCGCCCGGATGTTCGCATAACCCTGCTCGGCTTTTCCCAGGGTGCGGCAACGGCAGCACGCTGGGCGCTGGATAGCCGAATCAACTTTCACCGGCTCATCCTGTGGGGCGGCATTTTACCGCCTGATATGAATTTTGAAGCCGGCAAAAAGGTTCTTGCTGGAAAAAAATTTATAGTCGTGTATGGAACCAACGATCCCTTTATTACTACCGAGCGGATAAATGAAATGAAAGAACTTACACACAAATTGGGCGTTGAACCAGAGTACCTGACTTTTACAGGAGGGCACGACCTGAATGAAAAAACTCTGCTACAGCTTACTGATCCTTTTTAACCAAAGTGGCCGAAGCCTGTGCGGTGGGGAATATGACAACATCCGCCAGCACAACATGGGCCGGGCGGGTGAGGGTAAACAAAATCAACTCGGCAATGTCTTCCGGTTTTAACGGTTCGTAACCTTTGTAAACCTGGTTGGCCCTGGCCTCATCGCCTTTAAAGCGAACCAGTGAAAATTCGGTTTCAACCAGCCCGGGATGAATACCCGTTACTTTAATGCCATGGGGGTTCAAATCCATGCGCATACCCCTGGTTAGCGCATCTACGGCAAATTTACTGGCACAATACACGTTGCCGTTCGGGTACACTTCTTTGCCGGCAATGGAGCCGATGTTAATAATGTGCCCGCTCTTTCGTTCCGTCATAGACGGAATAATGCATTGCGACACATAAAGCAACCCTTTAACATTGATGTCAATCATCGCATCCCAGTCGTCCTGCTTACCGGACTGAATCGGATCCAGCCCATGGGCGTTGCCGGCATTGTTAATAAGTACATCGATAGCTTTCCAATAAGGTGGCAACGATTGAATGGCTGCCTTTACTTCATCGGACTGGCGGACATCAAAAGAGAGAATCGTACAATCGGTATGCCCTGAAAGTTCTTTCTGCAGGGCTTGCAGCCGATCCAACCGCCTTCCACACAGAATCAGCCTGAACGGATGCCGTGCCAAAACCTTTGCCGTGGCCAGCCCAATGCCCGATGTTGCCCCGGTAATCAATACTGTACGCTTCATTACTGAAAAAGAAAATAAATGTTGATGGTATTAGTGGTAAGTTGTTTCAAAGGTATTCCGTAAATGTTATCCGGATTATCCAGCACATTATAAATTCCCCTTGAAAAACGGATCTCAGGCGAAAGTTTAAACAAGGGAAAATACAAATCAAAACCAAGCCCTGCTTCAAGGCTAAGGTTGAAAGCAGTTACCTCTAAACTGTTCGTAACATTTTCAATTTCTTTTTTACCAGAAGCTTCGATGCCCGGACGCAAACCGCCTACCATATACATGCGGATATTGCCCCTGCGCATGGACTTGTATTTTACCAACACCGGAAATTCCACCATGGTTGTTTCAACCAACTGATTAACCGATTGGCCATTGGTGAACTTATAAACCAACGCATGTTCATAGAAGCCGACCGTTGGGGTTACCCGGAGATCGAGAAATTCGTGGGCACGGTAATTAACGATGAAACCCAACGAAAACCCCGGCTTCCATTGAGGCTCAACCGAATGAAGGGTGTCTAGGTCAGGTGTAACAAACGTATCGGAATATTTTAGTTGGTAAGTGGTCGTGTGCAGGCCGATAAGGAATCCGTAACTGATATCCCGGCTTTCGTCATAATTCGGATTGTTTTTTCGTGCCCATAAAAAACTTTGTGCAGCAAGCGACCCGGAAACAAGGAGCATGCCTGCACACAACGTTATTTTCGCGCAGTATAAATTGAACTTATTCCAAAGGTTACGGGCGTGCATGCAGGTTCTTTAAATCCAAGGTTCGTTAAGATAGCCAGAAAATCTTCACCATCCGGAAAGGCTTCTACTGATTCAGGTAAATAGGTATAGGCTTCTTTGTCGCGCGATACCACCTGGCCGATTTTGGGAAGGATAAGACTAAAGTAAAAAGTATACAACTGTTTAAATGGAAACCGCCTGGGCCGTGAAAATTCAAGCACCACCAGCATTCCACCAGGTCGTAACACCCGCCTGATTTCCTCCAGGCCCCGGTTTACGTTTTCAAAATTCCTCACTCCAAAACCAACGGTTACCGCATCAAATTTATTTTCTTCAAACGGAAGATTTTCAGAATCACCTTGCCGTAATTCAATCCGGTCATTGAGTTTTCGGCTGATTAACTTCTTTCGGCCAACGTCAAGCATGCCCTGCGAAATATCTACCCCGATTACTTTTTCAGGAGTGATGCGCAACGCCTCTATGGCAAAGTCGGCTGTTCCGGTGGCCACGTCAAGAATGATTCGTGGTTTTAGGGGTTTTAGCTGATTAACTGCTTTTCGCCTCCAGCCTTTATCAATGCCCAGGCTAAGAAAATGGTTAAGAAAGTCGTACCGGTGACTTATGTTATTGAACATTCGGGCCACCTGCTCTTTCTTTGTTGATTTCTCTTGTTTATAGGGAACAACCTCCATGCCGACAGTTTATTAGCATAACAACAAAGTGTGGCAAGTTGCTAATAAAATACAGGAATAAAAATGCAGAACCTTTGGACAGACCGGTTAGTTACTTATCACCTTAAACTCAACCCTGCGGTTAAGTTCGCGGCCTTCTTCCTCATCATCGTTACTGGCCAGCGGCCGGGTTTTGCCATAGCCTACCGCGGTAATCCGCCTGGGATCAATGCCCTTTTTGGTAAGAAAATCCTTAACTGCTTCAGCCCTTCGCTGCGACAATAGCTTATTGTATGCTGTGGTACCCACCGCATCGGTATGGCCGGCAATTTCAACTTTCAGGTTGGGGTTTTCGGCCATCATCCGTTCCAGTTTGTTTAACTCGGTGTACGACTCCGTCCGGAAGGTTGCTTTATCAAAATCGAAATAGATGTTACGCAAAACCGAAACCACACCGGTAGTCAACTTTCTTAATTCAACCGTGCGGGTAACCGTTCGTTCCTGCTCCGAGGCGCCATTTAACCGCACATTCTGATTCACAAAAGCGTAACCCTCATGTTCGACCGACAAGCGGTAGTCTTTTGTTTCTTCTTCCCGTATCATGAATTCCATGCTGCCGGCTGCGGTTGCCGCACCTGCTACCACAATGTTATCGCGGAGGCCCTGCAGCCGGATTTTCGCATCGAGCGGCTTGCCGCTTCCGGATTCAACCACATTTACCTGGTAGCGCAACGGAAACTTCTGTTTTTTCTCTTCCGGATTTTCTTCAGGCATTTTTTCAGGCAATTTTTCCGGTTCCCTGGCCGCAATAATCGGTTCAGGAATGGTGATCATGAAAATGTCATCGTACCCCAGTCCGTCTTCGCGCACCGAAGAGTAATAAGCCCGCTTGCCGTCCCTGGTGCTTGCAAAGTAAATGTCATTGTCGGGGGTATTAATAGGATAGCCAAGGTTTTCAGGCTCGCTCCACTCGTTGGTGGCTTCATCAAATACGGATTTATAAATATCAAATCCCCCCATGCCTTTTCTGCCCTTCGAGCTGAAGTAGAGCGTTTTTCCGTCATAATCAATAAATGGTCCATCATCGTCATACTCCGTGTTTATCTTTGGTCCCATGTTTTTAACATTCGACCATTCGCCACGGGCATCTTTTGTTGCGCGATAAATATCAAGCCCACCGTACCCGCCAGGCCGGTTACTGGAGAAGTAGAGTGTTTTTTCATCGCGGGATATGGTGATGGATTTTTCTTCAAACGATGAATTGATGATACCGGGTAAGGGTACAGGCTGACTCCACGTGCCGTTCGGCTGGAGATCGCTGTAATAAATATCGCCTCCTCCTTCATCCGTGTAGATAAAAAGTGTCTGGCCATCGGCCGAAAAGGCAAGGTTCGAATCGTGATAGGGCGTATTGATGGGCGAACCAATATTTTCAGCGGCTGTCCATTTTCCGTCAACCTTGCGGGCGATGAAAATATCTTCAAAGGGTTTATTATCGAGGTCCACATTCTGGTTCATGTTGCCTTCGCGCCTGCGTGAAGTGAAAATTACCTGGTCTTCATTTTCGTTAAACACGGGCGCATAGTCATCCCATTCGCTGTTTACCTCTCGTCCGATATTGACAATGGAGAAGTTTTTAGGATTAGCCACATATTCTTTTCCGTTTTCGCATTCATAAATGGCCCGATCCACTACAGCCAGGCTTACCTTGTCATTTCCCAGGTAGTTCGGTCGCTTGGCAAGCCGTTCTTTATACCGGTTATAGAAATCAATTGCCTTATCAAACTCCAAACCGTACTGGTAGCTTTGCCCTATCCAAAATTCCAAGTCAAAGAGGTAATTAGGATCCAGTTCATATACCCGAAAAAAGTACTTCACCGCTAGATCTTTGCCAATGGTTTTAATGTGATAATGACCGGCTTCAAAATTGGCTTTGATGTTGGTCGGATCCAGGTTGGCGGCAGTTACCATCAGGTCGCGGGCATCGTCAATGGCGCGGGTTTCAGCCATAATCAACTCGGCCTGCTCCATATATACTTTAGCCTGCTCTTTTTCAGTTTGGCTGAAACTTTTCAGAAAAGCCCCTGCGACTGCCAAAAAAATCAGTATACTCCGCATACTGCACATTGTCTAAAAAGGGTTAACATTTAAAGTTAGAAATAATCATCAAAGCCTGCCAATATAGGAAAAACTGATGGGTAAATCGTGCAAATTTCAACTCATAAAGTACTCAAATCTTACATTATTAGTATTTTGGGTTGAAAGCATTACTTCAACTGCGCATCCATGACCGTAAAGCAAGCCCAGTTTATTGCCAGCGCCACCGCGCTCCCTGCTTCGCTGCCGGAAGGCACTAAGCCCGAATTTGCCGTTATCGGCCGGTCAAATGTTGGCAAATCTTCACTAATCAACCTGATTACCGGCCGGAAGCAACTAGCCAAAACTTCGGCAACACCCGGTAAAACGCAAACCATTAACTACTACCTGATTAATGATGCCTGGTACCTGGTTGATTTACCAGGTTATGGATATGCCCGGTTAAGCAAAACCAAGCGCAGCAATTTCGGCAGGCTTATTGAAACGTATCTTAAAACATCTCCCAACCTGTATTACCTGTTCATTCTGCTCGACAGCCGGCATGGGCCGCAGCCCATCGATCTTGATTTTATTGAATGGGCCGGGATGGCGGAGTTGCCACTGGCCCTGGTGTTCACCAAATCAGACAAAATAACCCGGGCTCAGTTAAACCAAATGCTTAACAGCACCCAGGCTGAATTACTGAAGCGGTGGGAAGACCTGCCCCCCTTATTTGTAACCTCATCACTAAAAAAAACAGGAGCTCATGAAATTCTTAAGTTCATTTCCGGGGTACTGAAAACGGAAACATGAAATTATATAGCTTTGCGGGCAACTGAAAACTTATGAAGTTGGAAAAAATCGCTACGCTATCGGGCAAGGGCGGATTATACAACGTGCTGAAGCCCTCCAAATCGGGGGTTATTCTTGAGTCGCTTGACCAGCACAGAACAAAACTGGTGGCTACTCCCCAGCACAAGATGTCGGTGCTCAGCGAAATCTCCATTTATACTACCTCCAAAGAAGGTACCGTGTCATTGGAAAGCGTTCTGAAAAAAATTCATAATGAATTCGGAAACGATATCGGCATTGATGCCGCAGCCGATGCAAGCGAGTTAAAAGCTTTTCTGAAAGCGGTTTTACCGGATTACGATGAGGCGCGGGTATATGTATCCGATATTAAAAAACTGGTGAAGTGGTATGGCATTCTTACCACCTATGCCCCTGAACTGTTTACCGAAAAGCAAGAAGAAACCAGCCAGCCTTAACCAAAACTTTCGGCCTTCTCCACCATTTTTTTGGATCCGACAAAGAATGGAGTACGCTGATGCAGGGAGGTTGGTGTAATGTCCAATATCCTGGTTTTTCCGTCAGAGGCTTTGCCTCCCGCCTGTTCAGCCACAAAAGCCAGCGCGTTGCATTCGTACATCAGGCGAAGTTTGCCGGCCGGATCTTTAGCCGTAGCCGGATAGATGTAAATACCTCCTTTAAGCAGGTTGCGGTGAAAATCGGCTACCAGCGAACCGATGTAACGGCCGGTATAATTTTTTTCTTTACAATAGGCAACGTACTCTTTTACCGGCTGCGAAAACGAGTTGTACGAGCCTTCGTTAATCGAGTATATCTTCCCGTCTTCGGGAATTTTCATATCAGGGTGCGAAAGAAAATATTCTCCCAGCGTTGGTTCATAGGTAAACCCGTTAACACCATGGCCGGTGGTATAAACGAGCATGGTAGAGGAGCCATAGAGGATATAACCAGCCGCCACCTGTTCGGAGCCCTTTTGCAAGATGTCTTCCTGACAAATGGGCCTACCTTCTTTGCTTTTTCTGCGATAAATGGAAAAGATGGTGCCGATAGAAACATTCACATCAATGTTTGAAGAGCCATCAAGCGGATCAATGGCAATTACGTATTTACCGGAATTATTCAGGTCAACATAGGACTCCGCTTCTTCCGAAATCAAGGCACAGGCTTCACCGCCCTTCATCAAAGCGCGCGAAAAACGGATATTGGCCAGTACATCCAGTTTTTGCTGGGCATCTCCGGCCGTATTGGTTGAACCCATTGCCCCCATGATATCAATAAGGCCTGCCTTATTTACTTCGCGGTTCACCACTTTAGAAGCCAGGGCAATGTCGCGCAGAAGTTGGGAAAGTTCACCGCTGGCATAGGCAAACTGATCCTGCTTGCTTTTTATAAAGCGATCGAGCGCACTGCCAATGGGTGCCGCAATTCGGGATTCTTCCATGGCTGTTGAAAAATCTTTTGCCAACTTCGACAATTTGTTTGAAAGCAAATTTAAGTTGCAAACGATTTAGAACAACTAAAATGAAGGTTTTTAAATTCGGAGGGGCCTCCCTCAAATCCAGCGAAGCGGTACGGAACATGGCCGCAATTGTTAACGCCAATGCCGGGCAGCCCCTGGTGGTGGTGGTTTCGGCAATGGGTAAAACCACCAATGCCCTTGAAAACATTTTAGCGCTTTACCGGCAAGGTAAGCCGGTTGACGAAGAACTGAACGCATTGAAACGTTACCACACCAACCTGGCGGGTGAATTGCTGCCGGGGCCCTCTATTCACCGTGAAATTGAAAGTTGTTTTGATGTCCTTAAAGAAAACCTCGCACCCGGACCTGAGGACCAGGTTTATGATCAGGTGGTGAGTGTTGGCGAAATCCTGTCATCCGTTATTGTTCATCGCTTTCTTGTTCAGTCCGGAATTGCCAGCCTGTGGAAAGATGCACGCAACCTTATTGTTACTGACGATTGCTTCAGGGAAGGCAGGGTAAACTGGCAGGCAACAGGCGAGCGCCTTCAGGCCCTGTTGCCCGAATTGACCGGCAACGTCATCCTTACCCAGGGCTTTCTTGGCAGCACAACCAGTGGCCTCACCACTACGCTGGGCCGCGAAGGTTCAGACTACACAGCTGCCATCATTGCCTCCTGCCTGGAGGCCAAATCGGTTACCATCTGGAAAGACGTACCCGGAGTGATGAGTGCAGACCCAAAAAGAATACCGGATGCCATTGTTTTTGATGAACTGCCCTATAAAGAGGCAGCCGAAATGACGTACTATGGCGCATCTGTTATCCATCCCAAAACTATAAAGCCGCTTGCCATTAAAGGCATTCCGTTATTGGTTAAAAGTTTTGATAACCCAAAGTTGTCGGGCACCCGCATCCACGAATGCCATGTTGAAAAAATTCCGCCCCTCATCGTGTTTAAAGAAAATCAGTGCCTGGTATCGTGCCGGGTAACCGATTACACCTTTGTTAATGAACAGCAGTTAAGTTTAATATTTCATGCGCTTTCGGCACTGGATATCAAAATCAATGTCATGCAAAACTCGGCCATCTCCTTTTCGTTCTGCATTGATTACCGGGAGAACAAACTGGTTGCACTGATCGAAAAATTACGGCATCACTTTGACGTGTACTACAACACCAACCTGGTGCTGATTACCGTAAAAAACTATGACGAAAAGACCTTTGAAACCTACCGGAAAAATAAAAATATCCTGTTGGAGCAATCTTCGCGCTCTACCCTGCAGGTTTTGGTAAAGCCCTGATGTTTTCCTTTTCAACAAGGAACTGAATAAATCCGTTAAGGGAACGATCGAGTATTTCAAAAACTTCCTGAAAGCCGCGCTCGCCTCCGTAGTACGGGTCGGGCACATCCCGCCCCTTTCCTTCGGAGTCGTACGCCCGCATTAACGATACATTTGCGGTAACCGCACAGTTCCGGCCCAGGTACAGGATATTTTCAAGGTTACTTTGATCCATGGCAAGAATGTAATCAAAATGGTTAAGGTCATTTACCGAAAGCTGCCGCCCGCGGTGATGGATGGGGATGCCATTTTTCATTGCATTGGCAAGAGTCCGGCTATCGGGGAGCTCGCCAATATGGTAATCAGAGGTACCGCAGGAGTCGGCCTCCAGACAATGGTCAAGCCCGGCCTGTATAATCTTTTGTTTGAAAATAGCTTCGGCCAGCGGTGAGCGGCAGATGTTCCCCAGGCACACAAACAATACCTTTATTTTTTTCATAGGTGATTTTTAGCGACCAACAACGGATTACCCGGCTGAATAGCCAAATACCTGCGTTAAAATTAAGAGGGCAACGGTTACAATCGTCAACCGAAGCTGTATTCATCACCGCATAGCACACTTTTACCGCCTTTTGGTTTGAAAAGTCCCCTCCTGCTCAGAGGGGCTTTTCTTTTTATCCCGATTGATTTTTTACCCAGTAGGCACCCAGTCCTTCAAATACCCGATTTTTTCTGCGAAATTGAGGCGTTTAAACGTAAACTCCTGTATATGGAATTCATTATTGTTACCGAACAATACCAGCCCGGAATTGCCCTCATTCAACTAAACAGGCCTAAAGAACTTAACGCCCTGAATCGCAAGCTCATGGAAGAAGTGCGCGATGCCCTGCAGGCATTGGATAAGAGTGAGACAGTTAAGGTTATCATTATAACGTGTAATGAACAGGCTTTTGCTGCTGGTGCAGACATTAAGCAGATGGCCGACTAATCGGCCATTGATATGCTGCTGATCGATCAGTTCAGTACGTGGGATCAGATACGCAGAACCAAAAAGCCGGTCATTGCCGCGGTGAGTGGTTTTGCTCTGGGCGGAGGCTGCGAGTTTACGATGATGTGCGACATGATCATTGCTTCGGAAACGGCAAAGTTTGGTCAGCCCGAAATAAAAATCGGCACCATTCCTGGAGCTGGCGGCACCCAACGGCTTACGAAAGCAGTAGGCAAGGCAAAAGCCATGGAATTGATTTTAACAGGCCGCTTTATGTCGGCCGAGGAAGCGCACTTGTATGGATTAGTAAACAAGGTGGTGCCTGTTGAAATGCTGATGCACGAAGCGGTTGAACTGGCAAAAGAAATCGCGCAGATGTCGCCCGTAGCCGTTCAACTGGCCAAGGAAGCCATCAATCGTTCGTTCGAAACACAGCTGGATGAAGGCCTGGCCTTCGAGCGTAAAAACTTTTACCTCACGTTTGCCTCTGCAGATCAGAAAGAGGGCATGCAGGCGTTTATCGAAAAAAGAAAACCTGAATATAAAGGCAAGTAAAGATGAGTAAACCAGTAACTACCTCACCATGGCGTGTTGAACGGGCCGCTGCCTGGGTGATCATCCTTTCGGTAGTGGTATTCTGCCTGATCTATTTCAGCAACTTTCTTCAGCCCATTGTGGTGGCCGGCATGATTTGGTATGCCATTTTTGAATTGAAACGTTTATTTGGAAAAATAAAAATCAGGAAACAATCCCTGCCAACCTGGTTACTCACCATGCTGGCTTTTCTGCTTATCTTTTTAATCACCACAGGCATTTACGAAATCATTGTACTCAATTTACAACTGATCATCGAAAAATCGCCTGTTTACATTTCCAATTTCAAGTCCATGATTGCCAACCTGAGGACCCTGCAAGGGTTTGAAACCATACAGGAGCGTGCGCTGGAGATGCTGGCTTCGGTTAACATACAGCCGGTATTATCGGGATTGCTGAGCAGCCTCACCAACATAGCCGGCAATGTTTTTATTATCATCATTTATGTGGCTTTCTTTTTGGTAGAAGAGAAATACTTTGATAAAAAGCTCAGGCTTTGGGTGAAAGACACTGTTCGGCAGGAAAACGTGCTTTCGGTTATTGACCAGATTGCATCTGCTACGAGAAAGTACATTTCAATTAAAACGCAGATGAGCCTCTTAACCGGACTGTTGAGTTATTTCATCCTGCTGCTTTTTTCGGTTGATTTTCCGGTGTGGTGGGCCTTCCTGATTTTTTTGTTGAATTACATACCCTACATCGGTTCATTTTTCGCCACCCTGTTGCCGGCAGCATTCGCGATGTTCCAGTTTCAATCGTTCTGGATTTTTCTGTGGTTGTTCTTAGCGATACAGGGTGTGCAATTACTGGTAGGCAATGTACTGGAACCTAAAATCATGGGCCGTACCCTTAACCTCAGTCCGCTGGGGGTTATGCTGGCGCTGACTTTCTGGGGCGTTATCTGGGGCATACTGGGGATGTTCCTTTCTGTTCCCATTACATCGGTTATGCTGATCAGTTTCTCGCGATTTGAAAGCACCCGATTTATCGCGGTTTGGCTTTCTGAAACGGGTGAACTATAAAGGAGCTGGCTAAAATGAAAAACTCCCCGCTTTTTGGCGAGGAGTTTTTTTCTTATTGATTGCGTTTGCCTACCTGAACGTAAAACCCAATCCGGCTGTAACGGCACTGTATTCTTGGATGGAATAGTTACCGTATAAATAAAACGCCAGCAGATTGAAGCGCGCACCCACATCAAAACGCATGCTGTTGTTTTTAAATGTGCCCTTATACGGGTTGGTCAGATCAAATTCCTGGGGCTGACCATCAAAGAACGTATAGCTGCCGTTAACCGCTGCCGTGGTTTTAACGCCATTGTACCCCACTCCGCCAAATAAGGCCATAAAAGCAATCTTCTTCGAAATCAGCGCCTCGAACAAAAAGGCATTAAACTTATAAACAGCTTCCTGTTTGGTGCCGGTTGTTGCGGGCGGAAACTCCGTTGCCAGGCCCGAAAGATCGGTAGTACCCTTAAAGGAGGTAAACCCTACCATGGCCGATAAATCGAACGGCAGCATTTTAATGCCCGGGATGTGTTGCTTAATGTCGTGTCGCAAGCCCAGTCCGAAGAGTTGCGTTTCGGTACTCCCCACGGATACTTTCGGTACAAACCGTACCATGATGTCGGTGCCCTTTATCAGGCCGATCCCTACCTGTGCCATGGGTGCTCCTACCGGTGCAACCTTTATGGTTTCCCTGAGATTTAACCCTTCCGGTCCGCTGATGGTTACCGGCTGGCCGTTAACATCAAGCGTGTATTCAGTCCTGTCATTCGGACCGATAAATGTTGGCGCCAATTTGCCAGGGTTGGTGGTATTCTGAAAATCAGTAACTGTAGTCAGGTTTAGCTTATCGGGATCAAAATAGTCTTGCGACTTAGGGATGAAAACCGGTGTGAGGGAAATGTTAATATCAAAACCTCCCAGTTTATGCGGCTTGGCGGTATGAAACCACCCACCATTTAAGGCGTACGAAAAACCTTCAATTACCGGGTTAATGTAAGCAGTGATTAATTTACTGCCATCCTGCTGACCGGCCTGCAAAAAGCGAACTAAATCGTCTTCGTTTTGCGCGTGTGCAGTTAAGAATGGAACCATCCAGCAAAGTGACAACAACAAGAGTTGTTTTCGCAATGTAGTTGTATTCATAAGGTTTGTGTTTCGGATTATTTTCTTCATTCCAAATTAATGATTTTGGTAATCGCAACCCGCCTGATTACTTAATTTTATCTTTATGAGCCATTTATCGGCATGAATGTTCCTATTTTTGCTGTTTCATGGCTGTTTTGCTATACCCTATTATTATCAATATCCTGCGTACCGCTTATTCCCTTGCAGGGTTTTTCGATGCAAAGGCCGGGGCTTTTAACCTGGGTCGAAGAAATTTTTTTAAACGATTTGATCATGAACTGTCAGCCAATACCTCACCCCTGGTATGGGTGCACTGTGCTTCGCTGGGCGAGTTTGAGCAGGGCCGGCCCATTATCGAAAAACTGAAAATCGAATTTCCGGAATATAAAATCTTGCTCACGTTCTTTTCGCCTTCCGGATACGAGGTTCGTAAAAATTACAACAAAGCCGATCACGTGTTTTACCTGCCCTGGGATACACGCGAAAATGCCAGGCGATTTATTGACATGAGCAAACCCCGGCTGGCGCTGTTTGTAAAATATGAATTCTGGTACTTCTATACCGCTGAGCTAAAGCGAAGAGGTATTCCGCTGGTGTCGGTGTCGGCCATCTTCCGGCCCAAACAATTCTTCTTCAGCCGCGGTGGACAATTTTACCGGCAAATACTGCAAGCTTTCACGCATTTCTTTGTGCAAAACGATGAATCTGTACGCTTGCTGAAATCCATTGGTATTACCAGCGTAACCCGTGCCGGTGATACCCGCTTCGACCGGGTAAACCAGGTGGTACAACAGGGCGAGGAAATTGAACCGGCTAAACGCTTTAAAGGCAATGATAAGCTAATGGTTGTTGGTAGTTGCTGGGCCGAAGACCTGGAAGTATTAATCCCTTTTATCAATGAGCACTATTTTCATCTTAAATTTATTATTGCCCCGCATGAAGTAACCGAGGCGTTCATCAGCAACCTGGAGAAATCGGTAAATGCAAAGTCTATACGCTACTCCAAAGCTACCGCTAACCTGGATGATTTTCAGGTATTGATTATTGATAATGTAGGCATGCTGGGTAAACTGTACCGGTACGGGGAATTCGCCTACGTTGGCGGTGCGTTTGGTAAGGGCCTCCATAATATCCTGGAGGCTGCCTGCTACGGCATTCCGGTTTTCTTTGGAAATAAAAACTACCGGAAATTTCAGGAAGCCGTTGACCTGATTAACCGGGGCGGAGCATTTGAAGTAGCCGATTACCGCGACCTGAAAACCAAATACGAATCGGTTAACCTGCCCCAGAATTTTCTGCTGGCCTGCGAAGTAACCCGCCAGTATGTAGAAGAAAACCTGGGTGCCACCGATAAAATTATGGACTACTGCCGCAACCTGCTCAAATCATGAACGGCCGCGTGATGCGCTCAACCGGCTCGTGGTACGATGTACTGTTGGAAAACGGTGCGCGGATACCCTGCCGCATTCGCGGAAAAATCCGGCTGGAAGGAATTAAAGAAACCAACCCGGTAGCCGTTGGCGATTATGTTGACGTGAATATGGAAAGCAGTGAAGGCATCATCACTTCCATTCTTCCTCGTACCAATTACATGGTTAGGCAGTCGGTAAAAAAAACGGGGCACGCCCATGTAATAGCCGCCAACCTCGATCAGGCCCTGGTGGTTGCTACGATGATCCTGCCGCGAACGTCAACCGGTTTTATCGATCGCTTTCTCGTGGCCGCTGAATCGTTTCGCATTCCGCAGGTAATCGTATTTAATAAAAAAGATTTGCTCACCAGCGAATCAATGACCTATCAGAACAACCTTATTGCCTTGTATGAACAGGTGGGCGTAACGTGCCTGATGACCAGCGCACTTGAAAAGCAGCAACCGGAGTTGGAAAAAATTTTATCCGGAAAAACCACCCTCATTGCCGGGCATTCGGGCGTGGGCAAATCAACGCTTATTAACCTGCTTTCACCAGCCATCAATCAGAAAGTAAGTGAAATCTCCGATTACACTGAAAAGGGAATCCACACCACCACCTTTGCCGAAATGTTTCAACTCCATGCCAACACCTTTATTATTGACACCCCGGGGATCAAGGAATTCGGACTGATGGACATGACCCCTGAAGAACTTTCAGATTACTTTCCGGAAATGCGCGAACTTCGGCTTTCCTGTAAATTCGGATCACGCTGCCTGCACCTGAATGAGCCTCAATGTGCCATCAAAGAAGCGGTAACCAAAGGAACCATTGCTCTGAGCCGGTACGAAAATTACCTGAGTATACTTACCGGTGAAGACAACCGGAAATAATTCTGCTCACCAATTATTCAGGCAAAACGAGTTTCCTGTTTTTGATCCACAACTGAAGGTATTTTGACACCATGCCCATGTTAAGCAAGCGGGCATTCAGCCGCATTTCGTATAGGATACGTTTCGACAGCGCCTGTTGCTCAGCCCGGGTTCGGTTCAGGTTCATAATCTTTTCGCAAACCCTGAAGGTGGTTGCCGATTCACGACTGAAAAGGCTAAACTGCCTTTTACCGGTTGAAGATGGAACTACCCGCTTTTTTACCAGCACAGCGGGTGTGTAGGTATAGCGATACGCACGGGAAGACCGAATCCAGAAATCAAAATCTTCATAACTGAGCGACTCGTCATAGCCGCCCAGTGCTTCGAGTACACTTCGCCTGAACAACAGGGTGGGCGGGCATATAAATGATCGCTTTATTAACTTTAAATAAATATCACCCGAAGGAACAGTGTGGTGCGGAACTTTTTCGGAATGATAAAACAAGTGCTGTCCGTTTTCGTCAATCCACTCGGCATCGCTGAAATGCACCCCATAAGCCGGGCCCAGTTTCTCCAGTTCGGCAACACCGGTAGCTACCCGATCGGGCAGCAGCACATCGTCAGCGGCCAAGTCAATCACGTAATCCCCCGAAATTTTTTTCAATGCCTGGTTAAACGCTTTGCAGTGACCCAGGTTGGATTTTAACAACAATGTTTTAACAGACGAATTTTCTGCCCCAAGAGATTCTATCCGCTGGGCGCTGCCATCGGTGCTGGCATCGTCAACCACCAACAATTCAATTGACGGATAGGATTGACGGAGCACCGAGCGAACGGCTTCTTCAACATAGGGCGCCTGGTTATAGCACAGGCAAACTACCGAAACCAGCGGTGTGCGCATAATCAGATAGTTTTTGAGAGTTGGTATTTTGGCGATGGCTTTCCTCCAAGCCGGCTTTTAAAATCAAGCAAAGTAAAATTCAGTTTTGAGTCCAGTGAGGAAGTACCCAGATCGAGCAGGCCTAACCGGTGATGCTGACAATAGCCGTACGCGCTTTCAATCAGCATAACGGCCGGGCTCAGGTGGTCGTAACCGGCTTGGTGGTCGGAATAAAAGTTATAGAGTACCTGGTCGGTAACCCGTATGGTAATGGCCGCTGCCACCAGGTTATCCTGATCAAAAACGCCCATCAAAACAATGCGGTCAGGAAATTTTTCCGTCAATGCTTTTACTTCCGGATAGGTCATAGAAAGCGAATATCCCTTTTGCTGGCGGCACGAAAAAATAAATTCATACACCATTTCAAGGTTGTCGGTATGAACTATCCGGGAAACTAATTCAGCTTCACGCGCCTGCCTGATTTTTCTTTTCTCCCAGGCATCAATGATTTCAGTAAACGGCTTTTCTGTTACGTCAATTACCGAACTGATTTCGGCCTGCTGAATGGTGTATTGAAGGGTGAGCAGTACAGGCATCAACACATGGTGCTGCCCGGGAAAATAAACAGCCGGTGGCAATTTTATAAAGATGTTGCTTACGAAGTCTTTCTTTAACTCATCTTCCGCAAAAAGAATAAAATTATACAGCACTTCGGGCGGCAGGTTATCCGAAAAAAGAAAAGACCCGAAGGGTGCCCTTAACGGACTTGATGCTAACGGGGCATTAACACAAAAGTGAACCTCGGCAAAAAGTATCCGGCTCTTGTCGTGGAGAACATAAAAGGATTTCCACCCTGCTTTCTTTTGTAAGGCCAGGTGGTCCGGCAAATGAAACAGGGTTTGCAGGTAGGCCCGGCCATGGTTTGCGGGCTCGCGGCTATGAAAGGAGTAGGCAATCACCAGGCAAAGATCGGTTATCGGGTTGCTTTTGTCCTAACCCTGGACCATTCTTTAATTTGCCAGCATACCGTGCCCGTAGTGAGGTGGTTACCCGATGCATCGTGAATGTTAACCACACAATTTACCAGCACGGCATCGGAGGCGGCCAGTGGCTCAAATACTTTTTCTTTCAGCCATTCCTCCGAAATGAAAAACTCAGCATACGCATCCATTTTACCCTGGTAGTGATAGTCCATTTCCAACCGCTTCATAATCAGCCGGTACTTTTGCGGGTCAAGTTTTGAAACCAGCAGAAAACCGGTGGCAAATTCTGAAATCGTGGCCAGGGCGCAGGCGTGCAATCCTCGGATGTGGTTAAAATTTTTTCGCTTATAGGGAATACGCACTTTAATGCGATGATCCTCAATTTCGCTTACGGCAAAGCCATGGGGCTTATTAAACGGTATCATCCGGTAAAGTGACCAGTTGAGGACGGCCCGCCAGAACGAAGAAGTTTTCGCACGGTTGAGGATATCGCGTTGGTTTATCATGACGCTGCGGTTTTGAATAACACACCCGCACCCTTTATCGGGGCGGACAAAGGAAAATCATTTCATCGAATACTACACAAATTCATGATCAAATCCATACATTTACACATCACATGAATACACACGTTACCGATACCGCTAAATTTCCCTGGGTACTTGAGCCCGGATTGTGATCCTGCCGGGACCCCTCACTGTATTGTTGTTTGAATTTTATTGCCGGGCATACGCCCGAAACGTAAACCCTTAATTGGATATGCCATTACCTACACCTTTTTTTCCCCGAACCTCCGCCCTGTGCCACAGCATGAAATGGAAGGAGTGGGCAGGGTATTATGCGGTGTGTTCGTACGACACCCTGCACGACAACGAGTACTATGCCTTTCGCAATGCGGCAGGATTGCTCGATGTTTCTCCGCTGTATAAATACCGCGTTACCGGCCCGGATGCGGCCGCTTTTCTGTCGCGCATCATGGTGCGCAATATTGAAAAACTGGCCGTTGGCCGCGTGGCCTACTGCTGCTGGTGCGATGACCACGGAAAAGTAGTTGACGATGGCACCGTGATGAGACGCGGAGAACAGGAGTTTTTCGTTACCTCGGCCGACCCCTGCTATTCCTGGTTCGCACGCTTCCTCAGAGGGTACCGCGTTGAACTTACCGAC
Source organism: uncultured Roseivirgaceae bacterium (assembly GCA_964397115.1). Taxonomy (GTDB): domain Bacteria; phylum Bacteroidota; class Bacteroidia; order Cytophagales; family Cyclobacteriaceae; genus UBA2336. The sequence goes on from CAYNIH010000016.1 coordinate 18,223, forward strand.
ATTTCCGACCAGGTAGCCGGGCTCGCCCTGCAAGGCCCCACCTCGCGCGATATCCTCAAACAGGTATGCGATGCTGACCTGGATTCACTGAAATACTTTGCTACCTGCAAAACAACAGTTGATGGTTTTGAAATATACGTCTCACGCACCGGCTACACCGGTGACCTGGGTTATGAACTGTGGGTAGATACTAATCATGCCCTGAAACTATGGGATGCGATAATGGCTGCCGGCCGAAACTATGACATCCGCCCTGCCGGCCTTGATGCCCTGGATGTTACCCGCGTGGAAGCCGGGCTGATTTTGAAAGACGTGGATTACTTCAATGCGCTGCATGCGCTCATTGACGACCGCAAATCTTCACCGTATGAAATTTCACTGGGTTGGACGGTCGATCTGAAACGCGCACCGTTTAACGGGCAGGCTGCGCTGCAGGCCGAAAAACAACAGGGATCAAAATGGGCCATTGTTGGGTTAGATATTGATTGGCCCCAACTGGAAGAACTCTACTATAAACGCGGCCTTCCGCCCGTACTCAGCAACCACGCCTGGCGCAGCTCCATACCGGTTTATACTGCCAAAGACAAGCGTGTGCAGGCAGGGTATGCCACCAGCGGCACCTGGTCGCCCATCCTCAAAAAAAATATCGCGCTCGCAACCCTTCAAAAAAAGTACGACAAGCCGGGCACCGAACTGCAGTTTGAAGTAACGGTAGAGCATGTGCGGCACACCGTTTCGGCCATCGTATGTAAACCCCAATTCTACAACCCCGAGCGTAAAACCTTCACCCCAAAATCGCCTAACTCATGAGCAAACAATACGATGCCATTATTATTGGCGGGGGCCACAACGGCCTGATCTGTGCCGCCTACCTGGCCAAAGCCGGAAGAAAGGTGCTGGTATTGGAGAAGCGCCATGTGCTGGGCGGTGCAGCCGTATCGGAAGAATTGTATCCCGGCTTTACCTTTTCTGTTGCCTCCTACGTGGTGAGCTTGTTCCGGCCGCACATCATCCGCGAACTGGAACTGGCCAAACACGGCTATGAAGTAATCCCGATGGACTGCTCTTTCCTGCCGCTGCCCGATGGTGACTCGCTGGCACGCTGGGCCGATCCGCACCGGTCGCGCAGGGAAATCGCCCGCTTCAGCAAAAAAGACGCTGAGGTGTATCCGGAGTTCAGCCGCGTAATGACCCACATGGGCAAACTGGCTAAAGCGGTGATCGACCATCCTGCTCCCAATCTTCATTCCATTCACCCAAAAGAAATTGCCAACCTGCTGCGGTTGGGTAAAGCCTTTAAGGAACTGGGCCCCGACCTCCTTCACCTGAACATCAAGCTGGTAACCATGAGCGCGCTTGACTTCCTCGACCTGTGGTTTGAGTCGGAAGTGCTTAAAGCGCCCATGTCGGTAAGCGGTATTATCGGCACCTTCCAGGGCATTCGCTCCCCGGGCACGGCCTATGTGCTCCTTCATCACTACATGGGCCAGTTAGACGGAGTGTTCCGGTCGTGGGGATTTTCAAAAGGCGGAACCGGTGGCGTAAGCATGGCCTGTGCACGGGCCGCCATGAGTTATGGTGCGGAAATCCGCACCGAATCTCCTGTAAAGCAAGTGATCATTAAGAACGGAACGGCAACGGGAGTAGTACTCGAAAACGGAGATGAACTGTATGCCAAAACAGTCATCTCCAATCTGGACCCCAACCGTACCTACCTGAAAATGGTTGGCGAAAGCCACCTCGACCCCGATGTATTAAAAGACATTAAGCGCTTTAAGTTGAGGGGCAGTTCCGGAAAAGTAAACCTGGCGCTCGACAGCGTGCCCGAATTCAGTTGCCGCCCCGGTGATGGCGACCACATCCGCGGAGACATTGCCATTGCCCCCGGCATTGATTACCTGGAGAAGGCTTACGACCAGGCCAAGTACGGGGAGTTTTCCACACGGCCTTACATCAATGCCGTTATCCCCACGTTAACCGATCCAAGCCTGGCGCCTCCGGGAAA
>CAYNIH010000017.1:0-19927 GCA_964397115.1 uncultured Roseivirgaceae bacterium
TCGACTTGGCGAAGGTAGAGAAGTACAGGTCAATTTCATCCTGAACGCCCTGCTCCTCACCGGTGCCTGCACCCCTTGTACCCATCGTGCCAAACCCGTGGGCATCGTCAACAAACAGGCGGAAGTTGTATTTCTTTTTAAGCGCCACTACGCCTTTCAAATCACCCTGACGGCCCGACATGCCGAACACGCCTTCGGTAATAACCAAAATACCGCCCCCGGTTTCATTGGCCAGTTTGGTAGCCCGCTGCAATTGCTTCTCCAGGCTGTCCATATCGTTATGGGCATACACAAAGCGCTTACCGATGTGCAGCCGTACCCCGTCAATGATGCAGGCATGCGACTCGGCATCGTAAACAATCACATCCTTCCGGTCAACCAGGGCATCAATAATCGATACCACCCCCTGATAACCGTAGTTGAGGAGCATGACCTCTTCTTTTCTGATAAAATCGGCCAGTTGCTTTTCCAGTTCAATGTGATGAACGGAGTTGCCCGACATCATCCGGGCGCCCATGGGGTGACCAAGGCCGTATTGTGCAGCCGCTTCGGCATCCACCCTGCGTACTTCCGGGTGATTGGCCAGCCCGAGGTAATTGTTCAGGCTCCAGTTCAATACTGGCTTGCCCATAAAATTCATGTGCGGGCCGATGTCTCCCTCAAGTTTAGGAAAGAAAAAGTAATCATCGGGTAAATGTGAGTATTTGGCCAGCGGACCGGCCTCCATCTTAAGTTTGTCAAATAGATCTGTCATGGGGATAATCAGTATTAAAAATTGCGGCAAAAATAACGAAAAAAGGGCTACTTCAACGAATTGCCGCTAAACCGACCGGGTTGATGCAACCGTTATAATTGATTAGCATTGCAACTTTCCTGCTGCTGATGAAAAAAATCAAAAAAGTTTTAGTTGCCAACCGCGGTGAAATTGCCTTGCGGATAATGCGCAGTGCCCGTGAAATGGGCATTAAAACGGTGGCTGTTTACAGCGAGGCCGACCGCAACGCCATGCACGTTCGGTTTGCCGATGAAGCGGTGTGCATAGGCCCCCCTCCCTCTTCCGAATCCTACCTGAAAATAGATGCCCTAATCCGTGCCGCACAACAAACGGGGGCGGATGCCATCCATCCCGGGTACGGCTTCTTATCCGAAAATGAAGACTTTGCGCAGCAGGTTGAAGAGGCCGGGGTGATGTTCATCGGGCCGTCAGCAACCTCTATCGCGCTGATGGGAAGCAAACTGGCCGCTAAAGCTGCGGTAGCAAAATTTAACGTACCCCTGGTACCCGGAACCAGCGAACCGATAACCGATGTGGCTAAAGCAAAAATAGTTGCTGCACAAATCGGTTACCCGGTTCTTATTAAAGCAAGTGCTGGCGGTGGCGGTAAGGGCATGCGCATCGTAACACACGAAGGCGAGTTTACCGAACAAATGGAACGGGCAGTGAGCGAGGCAACCTCAGCTTTCGGTGACGGATCGGTATTTATAGAAAAATACGTTACCCAGCCCCGCCATATTGAATTCCAGATTTTTGGCGACAAGCACGGTAACGTGGTGCACCTGTTTGAACGGGAGTGCTCCATTCAGCGCAGGCACCAGAAAGTAATTGAAGAAGCACCTTCATCGGTGTTGACCCCCGACCTGCGTAAGGCCATGGGCGAAGCGGCCTGCAATGTTGCCCGCGCGGCCAACTATTACGGAGCAGGTACAGTAGAATTTATTCTTGATGAAAAAATGAATTTCTATTTCCTTGAGATGAATACCCGGCTTCAGGTAGAACATCCCGTAACCGAAATGATCACGGGTATTGACCTGGTGAAACTGCAAATACGGGTAGCAGAAGGTGAAAAACTGCCGTTTACCCAGGAAGCAATCACCATGAAAGGCCACGCCATTGAAATACGCGTATATGCCGAAGACCCCGCCAACAATTTCCTGCCCGACATCGGCACGTTAAAAACCTACAAGCGCCCCAATGGCAACGGCATCCGGGTTGATGACGGCTTCGAACAGGGCATGAGCATTCCCTTTTACTACGATCCGATGATTGCCAAAATGATCTGCTATGCCCAAACACGCGAACAAGCCATCGCCAAGACAATCCGCGCCATTGACGAATACGAGATCACCGGCATTGAAACCACCCTTCCCTTCTGCCGGTACGTGATGGAACATGAAGCATTCCGCTCCGGAAATTTTGATACAAAATTCGTGGAGAACTATTTTAATCCCGGTGTTCTGAAACGGAATCCGGAAGCCGATGAAGAAATGCTGGCCGTAGCGTTAACTTCCCTGTTGCTCGAACCTGACAGCGACATACCCAACGGGCCGACAGCCGTCACATCAGGTAAATGGAAAAAAAACAGAATGCGGTAACATGGCCGATATACTTCCCCTAAGGGCCTGGCGCTATAACCGGGAACTGACCCGGCAACTGGACGAACTCACCTCACCGTTGTTTGACGTAGTGTCGGAAAAACAGCGGAAAGCCCTCTACCAACATCCTTACAACAGCATCCACCTGTCGGTGCCCGAAGGCACTGCCGATGAGGCTGCAGCGTTGCTTACCCAGTGGAAAGAAACCAGTGTGCTGGAGCAGGATAAGCTGCCGGGCATTTACGTGTACTACCAGTATTTTTCACTGCCGGGATCGCACACCCAACTATGCCGGAAAGGGTTCATCTGCCACATCCGCGCATACGAGTGGCAGGAGGGCATCGTGCTGCGCCATGAAAACACCATACCTAAAGCGGTAAATGATCGGATAAAACTGCTGAAAAAGACCCTGCTTCACGTTAGCCCCACACATGGGTTGTACACCGATGCCCACCATGTGCTTGAACCGTATATGGACGAAGCGATCCGCTCGCCCCTGTACGAAACCGAAGATTACCAGGGCGTGCGCGATGTGCTGGCCGTAATCCATGATGCCAAAGTGATCAAAAAATTTATGGAAGTACTGGCCGATAAATCCATTATCCTGGCCGATGGCCACCACCGCTATGAAGCCTCGCTGGAACTTAAAAACCTTATGCAACAGGCCAACTCCTCTTTTTCGGGAAATGAAGGCTTTAACTTTCACCTGATGTACCTCACCAACACCGAATCGGAAGACCTGAAAATATTGCCCACCCACCGGCTTATCCGGGCACTGCCTGATTTTGATGAGCAGAAAATTATGGAGCGCCTCGGGCAGGACTTTATTATCAAATCCATTGAAGATGCCGACACCCTTAACGAAATTATTGCGGGTAAACCATGGGCCTTCGGACTGATGTTTAAAGAGAATGCCTACAAGGTACGGCTAAAGCCAGAAGTGTTACCAACCATGCCCTGGCATTTTCCCGAAGTAGTAAAGCAACTGGATCTCACCGTAATGCATTATTTCATTATTGAAAAGGCGCTGGGCATTCCGGGAAAAGAACAGCGCAAATCAGATCACATCCGGTTTGATCGCAATTTTTCCGATTGCTTGAGGAATGTAATCACCGGTGAAGCCCAACTGGCCATCATTACCAACGAAGTGTCTATTGAGGAGGTGAAACAAGTTTGCCACAGTGGTGCCACCATGCCACAGAAGTCAACTTATTTTTACCCGAAAGTAATATGCGGGTTTTTATTCAGTTCGATCAGGGAAGATGAGTTCGCCTTACCGGATTATGCACCATTTTAATTTTTGTTAACTTTGACTATGAAAAAAAGTAGCCTCTTGGATCGGATTACGCTTGATCCCGAAATCGGACACGGAAAGCCTACCATAAGAAAAACACGTTACCTCGTTGAGAGCATCCTCGAATACCTATCCGGAGGAGATTCTATGGAAGATATTCTTGCCGAACTTCCGTATTTGAAAAGAGATGACATCTTGGCCTGCGTTACTTATGCTACTGAAGTGCTGAAGCACAAAGAACTAACCTATTCAGCCGCGTAAAAGAAGTTTATCGGTGACGCTCAACTTCCGCCTTCGCTTACCGGATTAGTTCATTCATACACAATTAAAGCAAAGAGTTGTTACCCTTTCACTAAATATTAAGATTTATGCAATCCATTGTCCTGGCTTCTAGCTCACCCCGCAGGCACTACCTGATGAAGGAGGCAGGATTTACATTTACCGTAGAAAAACCCGAAGTGGAGGAGTCATACCCCGATGAACTTCCGGCAGAACAGGTAGCCCGCTACCTGGCCACAAAAAAAGCTGAGTATTTCCGCTCCGAAATTCATGCCGGCCAGGTAATCGTAACGGCCGACACGGTGGTTATTCTGGATGGCAAAATCATTAATAAGCCGGCCAACAGAGTCGAAGCCATACAAATGCTTGCCTCACTATCCGGAAAGAGTCACCTGGTAATGACGGGGGTGTGCATTCTCTCAGCATAAAAAGAAATAAGTTTTGACGATACCACCGAGGTTACCTTCAGAAAACTTACCCCGGAGGAAATTGATTTTTATATTGACAACTACAAGCCGTACGACAAAGCCGGGGCCTATGGCGCACAGGATTTTATCGGCATGATTGCCATTGAAAAAATTGTCGGCTCCTACTTTAATGTAATGGGCTTGCCCATCCATAAAGTGTATGCTGCATTAAAAACCTGGTGAATGCGGAAGATCTGGAGCTATTTAACAACCCACCTGTACGAAGACTTTCATGCCGCGCGCTATAGCCTAACCTTTCTCTTTCTGGCCGCAAGCCTTTACCTGAATTTTACCTACGATATTGAAGACAGCTTCCTTGATACCCGGCCCGAATTGCAGAGGCTGTTATTCTATTTTTTAAGCCACAGCATTGCTTATTACGTGCCGGCCGCTTTGTATGCTTACTTCAGTAAAAAAAAATTCTTTCGTTCGCCTGATTTTTTGGTTCGCAGCTTCCTGGCAATAACCCTGCTGAGCATTGACAGGAGTATGCCTTTTTTCAATGACTTACTTAACCGAATAGCTAACCCGCACACGGAGTTCTGGTGGTATAAAGTAACTAACAACCTGGCCGGGATTTTTACTTTAATAATGCCGCTGATGATCTTCTACTGGCATACCGACCGCCAGCTGGGCCACCGGTATGGACTAAATTCCTCGCAGTTTGATTTAAACCCCTATTTGCTCATGTTGCTGATCATGCTGCCGCTGGTGACAGCCGCCTCTTTTTTGCCGGGTTTTCAGGCGCAATACCCTATGTACGACAGCATAGGTGCACACACGCATTTTGGTGTGCCCGAGTGGATTACCGTTGGGATATACGAAGCAGCCTACGGATTAAATTTCGTGTCGATTGAATTTTTTTACCGCGGATTCCTCGTCCTTGGCCTGGCGTCCGCGATGGGAAGGGGCAGCGTGCTGTGTATGGCCTCGCTGTATTGCTTCCTGCATTTTGGCAAACCCATGGGCGAGGCGATCAGTTCCATATTCGGGGGCTATGTGCTCGGGGCCATTGCGTACCAAACCCGCAGCATCTGGGGCGGGGTAATGGTGCATGTAGGCATTGCCTGGATAATGGAACTGGCCGGCTACCTGCAACAGGCTTGGCGGTGAAGTCAGCGCATAAATAAAGCCTTGGCTATGCGATCGTGGTTTTTCCAGGCCGCTTTGTGCGCTTCAACATCTAAAATACTGGTAATTGGTTTGTTTTTTGATGCCAGTAGAATGCCGCCACGTTTTTTCCTGTAATCGGTAAGCCGGAGCACATTGGCAAAGGGAGGCATGTCGCTGACATAATAGTCGCGGTTGGCATCGTGAACGATAACCACACCGTCATCGCTAATCAGATCAAATGCTTTTTTCAGGCAATCCCTTCGTGCACGTCCATCAATAAAAATAAAATCAAACTTTACCCGAAGTGAGGCCGGAAAGTCAACGTAATTTTTAAAATCTTCATAGCTTCCGTCATTGTGGTTTGCCGGGTTAGGCAATGAGTCCTGATGGTCGCGTTGCACATAGGTTAACGTTACCCGTGGTTCAGTGATCTTTTGCGAAATGGTCTCAAACCATTCTTCGTTATGTTCTATCGAATACCATTTTTCAATAAAGGTAAATCGTTTCGGAAAATACAGGGTGCTGAATCCGCTGCCCCACTCAAAACATACTCTGGGTTTTAGGTTGGCCAAAACTTCGATGATGATATCCAACTCCTTGGATTTCATCCACGGAAGTTCAAAGCGCTTTAACACTTTCTGACGGAACTTTTCGCTGACATCACGGAACAACTGGTTTAGGGCTGAAGGTTTAGCAGGTTGGGTTTGCGTCATAGCAGTTATTAGTTAAGTCCTCTTCTTAAAAGCCAAAGTTTAATATACCGTGTCATCACGGCATACGACTGCGTGTAGGCATAGGCAAAGCCGGCAAAGCCATCTAAAAATCCGAGCCTGAACACGTAGTGTTTCATAAATCTGAAGAACGGTTTAATCACTACGTGTATCGGGGTTATTCTGCCTACCCGTTTGTCATAGTCACGCGCCTGCCACCAGGCATAGCGGTTTAGTTTAGAAATAAATGCATCAAAGTTGCGATAAGTGTTATGGTTGAGTTTACCCTTTAAAACGCCAATGGGACCATCGGCAATAATATCGGCATGCACGTGCTTCTCTTCGTAACGGCATTTGTCGCGCATAAAGAAACGGGTAGCCTTATTTCGCTGCAGGCTGCTGTAGTGCATGCGCTGCCCCATGAAATGTTCGTTGAGGTAAATATCATAAGCCACAAATTCATGGCTATCCTGCTGCAGGATGGATTGAATTTCCTGTTGCAGTTCGGGCGTTACCCGCTCATCGGCATCGACAAGTAAAATCCACTCGTGTGCCGCCTGGGGTATCGCCCAGTTTTTTTGCGAAGCTGAATTAATGTACTCCCGCTGAATAATGCGGGTAGCATAGGGTTTGGCCAGTTCAACGGTGCGATCGGTACTGAACGAATCCACTACCAGTATTTCATCCGCAAAGCTCACGCTTTTCAGCACCTCTTCAATATTGTGTTCCTCATTTCCTACAGGAATCAGGGCGGTTAACTTGGCCATTGGGTTCAGGTAAGGCAACAAAGATACAGCCTGTCAACAAGTCTGCAAGGCGATGGCCAAGGGTAAGTCCTTAAAAATAATTATTTTGGAACCCGATACGTTTAAACCGGAAGCCCTTGAAGTTCAAGCACATCATTAAAAACCTGTTGAGTGGGATCACCCTGCCCATACAATCCGGGCCGCTAAAAGGAAAGAAGTGGATTGTTACGTCCGGAAAAAAATTCATTACCGGTAAGTTTGAGGAATACAAAACGCAGGCCTTTATAGAGCAATTTAAAAAAGGTTCGGTTTTTTTCGATATTGGCGCTCACATCGGGTATTTTTCCGCCATAGCTTGCACCATTAACGATAACAGCGGGCATGTTTACGCCTTTGAGCCACGACCCGACAATGCCCGCTTCTTTTTAAAGCACATGCGTTTTAACGGGTTCAGTAATTACACGCTGACACAGGCAGCCGTTGCCGCAACCGAGGGGCAGGCAAAATTCAACGCTAACACCGGCACGGCTACTGGTCACCTCTCAGAAAAAGGGAACCTTACCGTGGAAGTCGTATCCATTGACCGGTTAGTCAGCGAAGGAAAACTTCCTGCGCCTGATTTTATCAAGATTGATGTTGAAGGCGGAGAGATCAAGGTACTGGAAGGTTGCAGGCAGGTTATTTCAACTCATAAGCCCAAATTGCTTATTGCTACCCATAACCCTGAAACTCATGCCTACGTACTCGATTTTCTTTCTGAACACGCGTACAGGTTTGAAATCCTGAATCAGGACGGTGTTAAAGGCGACACCGAAATTATGGCTGTAGCCTGAATATGAGATCGCTTCTGAAAAAACTTTCCGTCCGGCACAAAAACAATAAGTTTTTCTACTACACCACCGGCTTCGTCCGGATGCTTCTGCCAGCGGTATATTTCAGAAAAAAACTCAATCAGGTACTGTCGCGCACGGATACTTTTAATACCGAATACATCCGGCACCGGTTAAGTTATTACAATAAGTTATCTGTGCCGGTTACCTTACCGGATAACACCCCCCCACTTGCTGCGCTCAGGCTTAGAAAAAAGCAAAAGGTATATTTTTTCGACTCCTACGAGTTTACCCGTTATTTTAACCCCGAACTAAAAGCCGCTTTTCTTTTTGGCGATATCCGCGAGGTGCCCGAGGTTCCGAGCCTGTTAAAAAGCAGGCCGATCGCAGTGAATAATTCTAACTCGGTATTGCTGAAGCTGAACAAAGTCCGCCACTTTATTTACACAAAGGATACCAAACCATTTACCGGTAAGAAGAACATGCTGGTTGGCCGCGGTGGCATTACCCGCCCCCACCGGATAAAATTTTTTGAAATGTATTTTAATCATCCGATGTGCAACATCGGCCAGACAAACCGATGGGGCAAAAATGAACATTGGATTAAAGAACGGCTTACGATTGATGAACAACTCGATTATAAGTTCATCCTCTGCCTCGAAGGCAACGATGTGGCCAGTAACCTTAAATGGGTGATGTCGTCAAACTCCTTGGCAGTAATGCCTAAACCAAAATTCGAAACGTGGTTTATGGAAGGGCAGCTTATCCCCCACCATCATTACGTGCAGATAAAAGACGATTATTCCGATCTGGAAGAACAACTCACCTTTTATATCAATCACCCTGAAAAAGCGCTTGCAATAATCCGTAACGCCAATGCGTACGTGGAACAGTTTAAAAACAAAAAGCAGGAAGACTTAATATCGCTATTGGTACTCGAAAAGTATTTTTACAAAACCGGTCAACTCCCCTATCGGCAGCAACCGTATTATGCTTAACTATTTTTTGCCGAAGGTTTGCTGGTATAGAATCATACTTTTTTCAATAATGGGCAACGCCTTTTCCCTGCCTCCAAATTCGGGCACCTCCACCTTTTTATTCTCCAGGGTTTTATAGTTCTCAAAAAAGTGTTTCAGTTCCACACGGAAATATTCGGGCAACTCCGATACATCGTTGATATGACTCACACTGGCATCCTGCTCGGCAACGGCAATAATCTTTTCATCCGCTTCGCCCCGGTCAATCATGTGCATTACCCCAATTACTTTTGAAGGAATAAGGCACAGGGGCACAACTGATACCTGCGTTAACACCACGATATCCAGCGGATCGCGATCATCACCCAAGGTTTGCGGAATAAACCCGTAATTGAGCGGGTAATACATGGAAGCATAAATTACCCGGTCAAGTTTAATGAGGCCGCTGGCTTTGTCAACTTCGTATTTCGCGCGGGAGCCGCGTGGAATTTCAATAATGGCGTTTACCTCCTGAGGAGGATTTTTTCCGGTGGCAACTTCATGCCAGGGGTGTTGTACCATAAGCAAAGGTTTTCTTTTGAAAGATAACAAAAAAGCCCCGCCATCGGGCAGGGCCTTCGCGTTGAAAACAATTTGTCTATTCTTCGGCTTTCTCTTTGGTCTTCTTAACGTCTTTCTTTTCAGCCTTTCTTATCTTATCGCCATCTTTCAATCGTTTGGAAACCACCAGGAAAGGACCGGTAACCACTTCGGTACTGTCGGTAATGCCCGAAAGAATTTCAATGTTATCGTAGTCGCTCATGCCGGTTTTTACTTCCACCATTTTGGCGACACCTTTATCGTTAACAAAAACAACCACTTTATCCTCCTTTTTCGGAGCAGGCTTGGCCTGACCTGTCGGCTGAGCACCAGGCTGCCCTTCGGTTTTATTTTTCTCATCCCCGCGAGTGGTTACGGCCGAAAGCGGAACGGAAAGGACATTTTCTTTCCGGTTGGTAAGAATCTCCACACTGGCGGTCATCCCCGGACGAAACGGATATTTCTTTCCTTCGGCCACCAAGTCGCTGTAGGAATTGTTCAGGATGAGAATACGCACTTCAAATTCGGTAATGGCATCAGCCGATACTTTGTCTTTTGCCGTATTGGCTATATGGGTTACGATGCCTTTAAAGCGTTTTCCGGTGTTGGTGTAGGCATCTACATCAATTATCGCGGTATCGCCAATGTGAACGCGCACAATGTCGTTCTCGTTAACGTTAACACGCACCTCCATTTTACTCAGGTCGGCAATGCGCATCATTTCGGTACCCTGCATCTGGGCGGTTCCCACCACCCGCTCGCCTTTCTTTACATTCAGTTTTGAAACGTATCCGTCCATCGGGGCTACAACGCTGGTCAGCCTTACGTTTTCCCTTGCTTCGTTTACAGTAGCTTCGCTGCTGCGGACAATAAATTTGGCTGCCTGTACGGACTGTTTTGCTGATTTCAAATCGTTCTCGGCCACTTTAAAGTTTTGCTGCGCAAGCTGCCACTCCGCTTCGGAGATCACCTTTTCATTCCAAAGTTTTTTCTGGCGCTCAAATTCCTGCTCGGCACGGGTATAGGTGGCTTCGGCCCTGGCTAGGGAAGCTTCAGCCGAAACCAAGTTGGCGCGCTGTTGGTTAAGGGAGGCCTCGGCACGCTCTAACTGCGACAGCCAGGTATCCGGACGAATTTTTACCAGCAACTTTCCCCGGCTAACGGAATCTCCATCTTCAACCAGTAACTCGCGGATTTCACCGGATACTTCAGGAGCCAGTTTTACTTCGGTAACCGGTTGTACCGTACCCGAAGCACTTACCTTTTCAACAATGGTGGAGCGACCTGCTTTCGCCAATTCAACCTCAATTTCTTTTGGTTTGCCTATCCACCCGGCCGAGCGGCCTATGATGATGAATGCCAACAGGAAGACAACGGAGCCGATTAAGAAATATAACAGTTTGTTTGACTTTTTCTTTTGTTTTGCCATGACTTAAGCGTTAACGAGGAGATAATTAAAATTCAAGTGGTAAACCTTGATAGAAATCAAGTATTTTCTTTCGGAAAATGAAATCGTATTTCGCCCGAAGAAGATCGGATTGTGATTGAAAGAGATCATTCTCAGCAACCTGGTACTCCACAAAGTTTACAGCGCCCAATTCGAACCGTTGTTTGGTCATCCGAAACGCCTCGTAGCGGGCACTTAGCTGTTTTTGTGCTGACTGATAGGTTTTAGCTGCAGCAAGGGCATCGTTGTAAGCAGTTTCAACCGATTGACGCAGTCGGTTTTCATTTTCAAGCAGACTAATATCAGCCAGTTCGCGGTTGATGGCTGCACGTTGTACAGCCGAGCGCGTTTGAAATCCATTAAAAATCGGGATCTGTAAATTAAATCCAAGCCCTTTACCCAGGTTGTTTCTGAATTGTTCCTGATAACCAATGGTCTGAAATGAAAACTGATTCACCACTACGTCCGTATAAACCAACTCAGTGGGGTTACTCAGCAGGTAGCCGATTTCTGTTGGGATAACCGTAGAGCCATCCAAAATCGCTTCTTTCCTTGCTGAGGAATACAGGGTTGACAAGGAACCACTCAAAGTTAACCTGGGGTAATAATTTCCGCGGGTAGAGCGAAGCGCAAATAGTGAACTCTTCTGCCGTAAACGTGCTGCTTTGATCTCCGGCATCGAAAGCATGGCTATTTCGAAAATTTCATCAGCAGTTTTAGTGATGGTTGGATCGGCCAGATCCACCTCCAGCAATTCAACATCCATATCGGTTGAAGCAGGAAGTTGAAGCGCCTGTTTCAGTTGCAAAAGTGACAAATTCAGCGCGTTCTCGCGTTGAATAAGGTTCAACTCATTAGTGGCATACTGGGCCTCGAGGTTCAACACATCGGATACCGGCAACGAACCCGCCTCAACAAGTTTTCGGGTTCGTTCCAATTGTTCACCGGTTGACTTTAACTGGTATTGGGCATTGGCATAAAGCTCTTTGTTAAATATAACGGTAAGATAGAGGGTAATTACATTAAGGATGACGTCATTTCGTGACTTGATTAAATCCTCATTGATAGCCTCTAATTCCGCCTCATTTTGCTTTACTGAATAAAAAAGCCTGAAGCCATTCCATAATAGAAGCGAACTGCTTAAGGAAGCATTGATGGAATTAATCCGCTCTTCTACAAACAAGTTTGTTGTCGGATCAATGTTGCGACCCCAGTTGAACCCATAGTTAGCATTTGCATTCAGCGAGGGCAGCATGGTCATTTTAGACTGCAGATAGTTAATTTCGCCTGTGCGCACACCATAGTTGCCCCGCTTAACTGTTAAGTTGCTTGATACTGCATAGTCAACCAATTCGCGTAACGTCCATATTTTTTTGGCTTGCTGCCCAAAAGCAGTGCCTGCTACAACGGATAAAAAAAGTACAAGTCGTTTCATAATTGTGTTCAATGATCAATATCCGGTATGTAAATAACTTCTTTAACCCACGTCAGACTCTTCAGGTACTCTAAGGTTACAGGCTTAATGCCCGAATCCATTTCAATAACCAGGCAGGCTTCATCGTGTTTTCCTTTTCGGGAAACCGACATGGTGGCAATATTGCAGTCATCGTTAGCCAATATGCCGGCAATAAAGGCAATGCTTCCTTTCACATCATCGGCAAAAATTACCAGCGTGTGCAGGCTCGCACTGAAATCGGCTTTAAAGCCGTCCACTTCGGCAATGTTGATTATACCACCTCCTTTGCTCTCTCCCAACACTTCAATTTCCCGTTCGCCTTTTTTTATGGTAATCCGGATGGTGTTGGGATGAAAGGTAGAGGCGTTGCCTACAGACTTAAACGTGTACCTGAGCCCCCGTTCCTTTGCCAGTTCAAGCGACTCTTTTATTCGCTTGTCATCAGTCTTCATGTCGAGTAGCCCGGCAATAATTGCTCTGTCGCTGCCGTGCCCTTCGTAGGTGCGGGCAAATGAGTTGTAAAAAATGATTTCCGCCTCCTCGGGTATGCTGCCCAGCAACTTGAGGGCGGTACGGGCAATTCGTACCACACCTGCAGTGTGTGAACTTGAGGGGCCAATCATTATCGGTCCGATCATATCAAAAACACTGCTTTTCTCGTGCATGGCTTGCCTGAATACGCGATTTGTCGCATAAAGGATGCGTTCGTTACAAAGAACACCGTTATTGTTTATCGATAGTTAAACCGCAATGGGCGCTTTGATGGCCGGGTGCGCCTGGTAGTTAACAACCTCAAAGTCTTCGTACTGATACTCGAAAATGCTGGCCGGTTTGCGCTTGATAACCAGTTGAGGTAACGGATACGGCTGTCGTGAAAGTTGGAGCTTTGCCTGGTCAATGTGATTGGTGTACAAATGAACATCCCCTCCCGTCCAGACAAACTCACCGGGCAGCAACCCGCATTGCTGTGCAACCATGTGGGTTAAGAGGGCGTAACTGGCAATATTAAACGGAACACCCAAAAAGTAATCTGCGGAACGCTGGTAAAGCTGGCACGAAAGTTTTCCATCGGCCACATAAAATTGGAACAGGGCATGGCAAGGTGGAAGAGCCATTTTATCCACTTCGGCAGGATTCCAGGCAGTAACAATGTGCCTGCGTGAATCGGGCCTTTCCCGTAGCTGATCCATCACCTTGCTAATCTGATCTATCGTGGTACCGTCTGGTGCAGGCCAGCTCCGCCACTGGTGCCCGTACACCGGGCCTAATTCGCCATTGGCATCGGCCCATTCATCCCAAATGGTTACGTTGTGGTCGTGCAAAAACTTTATGTTAGTATCCCCACGCAGAAACCAGAGCAATTCAATAATAATCGAGCGGAGGTGAAGCTTTTTAGTCGTTATCAGCGGAAAGCCATCCTGTAAATTAAACCGGAGTTGACGGCCAAAAACCGAGAGGGTGCCGGTACCCGTCCGGTCGGTCTTTCTGGTACCAGTATCAAGAATATCGCGCATCAGATCGAGGTACTGCTTCATGGGTAAGGATTGCCGGTACAAATAAAACAAAAAGTCCTGACCCGGCTCGCCCGATCAGGACCTAAAAAAAGTCCGCCCGCACCTGCAGGGCGCAGGTACGGAACGGACAACCCTAACTAACCTCTTCGATTGACTTCAAAACTTCTCGACTGGCCGCCAATTGTTATCGTAATTACCCGGTCACAGGTGCCGTCACCATAATCAACGGTAATCACTTTGCCGCTGGCCACATCGGTGAATTCCTTTATTCCTGATACGGCAATCGGGCAGCCTCTTTTGTAGACCAGATCTTCCACAATCGTCATGGTATAGCCACGGCCCCTGCGGTTAGTACCTGAAGCGGCAAAATCCGCATCATCACACTGGCGAACTTCAAGCCGATCGTTCAGCGGGTTGGGTTCACGCACCCATTTGCGTACAAAGCAATGCTCACGGGTAGCCTCTGTACCGTCAGGCCAGGTAGCGGTACCATCCTCCAGTTCAACTTCAAACTCGGGCGCATCTTCTGTGCTTGCGCTTACGTTGGTAAGTGTGCGAACACCACCCAGCGCGATGTCGTTAATGGAGTAGCCGTCAAATGTGGTTACAATGGTTGAGCCGGGCATAAAGCGCCTTCCTACAAATGTGATGATGATCTTTCCTTTACGAACATTGTCCAGCGGACCGGTACAGCCTTCACCGAAATCGAGCACAATCTGGCCCTTTGGTACTTCAGGAGTTGACTCGGGATCCATGGTTATCGTTGCAGAAAAATTATCGCAGGTACAACGCGGATCGTTAATGGTAATCGTACGGGGCTCTCCGTTTACTTTACTACCGGTATTCGGCCCATCGTCTGAAATCATGGCCAGCCCGGCAAGGTCATCGGCATCCTCCAGAGCATAATCTGAAACAACATCTTCAGCCACATAAGCGGCCTCTTCTTGAAGGGGAGTTTCATCATTTACACAGGAAACGGTGAAACCCAGCAAACCAACAGCAACCAGCGCTGTGGCACGTTTAAAGAAAATCAGTGTTTTCATAATTGGTTTAAGTTTTAAGAAATACGGCCTTTAGACCACCCAGTAAACTCATGGTTTAACCGGGACTAAAAAATTTATATACTAGCGCAACAGAAGGGCATAATGGTCATCAGAAAAGGCATTTTGGCAATTTTGGTTGGATTGAGCGCCCTAAGCGCCCTTGGGCAGCAACGCATTAGGCTGGCTAAATTGAAATACAATGGCGGGGGCGACTGGTATGCGGCTAAAACCGCACTGCCCAACCTGATTGAATTCTGCAACCGCGAACTGGGCACCAGTCTCGCTCCTGAAGAAGATATTGTAGAGGTGGGCAGCAAGGATATTTTTCTCTACCCCTATGTATTTATGACCGGCCACGGAAACGTGGTGTTTTCCGATGCGGAGGCAGCCAACCTCCGCAATTACCTGATTGGTGGCGGCTTTTTGCATATAGATGATAACTACGGGCTGGACAAATACATCCGTATTGAATTGAAAAAAGTATTCCCGGAACTGGAGCTAACCGAACTGCCCTTCGACCACCCCATCTACCACCAGAAGTTTAAGTTTCCTAACGGACTGCCCAAGATCCATGAGCACGATGGAAAACCACCGAAAGGATTTGGCCTGATTTACGAAGGTCGGCTGGTAGTGTTTTACAGTTATGAAACCGACTTAGGCAACGGCTGGGAAGACAGGCGCATCCACAACGACCCGGAAGAAAAGCGCCAGCAAGCCCTGCGCATGGGCGCCAACATTATTGCGTATTGCTTTAGTTATTCGTATTAATATTAATTGTAAAGACTCCTGTAACAGAAGTGTTCAGGATACTTTAAACGAATGCCTATGAACTATTTGCCTCCTACCTTCCTGTTCATGTGGTTTCTCCTTTCGACAGGAATACCTACGCGCGCTCAGTTAATTCCCGGCAAAACAACCCGGATTTACAACCAGACTGAACTTGGCTACGGGGTGGGCGTAGGGAACTATCATTTGCAATCCCGTAATGAGCATTCTCCTTACAACGGATACTTCTATAGGTTCCGCACGCAGTTTGGCTATTTGTTAAGCGAACGCCTGGCCGCGGGCATGGGTTTCGGACTGGACGGATACCTTAACGTTACAGCCACTGCGGCTCCTGTGTTCTGCGATATCCAGTACTATTTTTTCTCCACTCCAACGGTCCGGTTATCTGTCTGGGGAAATGCCGGGTATTCGGTGCGGTTAGCCCGTAATTTTGAAAATGGCTCCATGCTGGGGTGCGGCATGAGCACGCTGATTACCTCAGGCAAAATGGCCTTTGTACCCCGCATTGGCTTTCAGGCACAGCAGATAAATGACTATGGGTATATTGTTTTTCCACCAGTGCCTCTGCCTGTGCAGGAACAGCAGAAAAAAATATGGTTGAAAACAATCGTGTTCAATCTGGGTATTTTGCTGTAGCACTGCCCGCGTAAACAATCCTTGATGCTTACTCCGAAAAAAAATGTTGATTTTATTTTGATCTTTATAACTAAATTTTTAGTTTTATACCTAAATTAATAGTCGAATGAAAGGACTCACCAAAGCAGAAGAACAGGTAATGCAGATTTTATGGAGGTTGGACAAGGCGTTTGTAAAAGATATCATGGATGAACTGCCCCGCCCCAAACCTGCTTACAACACCGTTTCAACGATCATCCGCATTTTAGAAACCAAAGGATTTGTCGCGCATAAAGCCTACGGCAAAACCCATCAATATTATCCACTGATAAAGAAAGAGGCCTACACGCGGTTTTACCTGAACAGCCTGCTCAAGGGATATTTCGGGGGCTCGTTTCAAAACCTGGTTTCCTTCTTTGCCAGGGATAACAACCTGAGCACGGCAGAATTGGATAAACTGTTAAGGGAATTGAAAAACAAATAGTCCATCGCCATGAATACCTTTCTGAACTATGCCATCGAAGCCAACCTGGGATTAATCTTGTTTTTTGCGATGTACAAAGTACTGCTTCGTGGCGAAACGCAGTTTGCCTACCGCAGGTATTACCTACTCTCGGGTTTGTTGCTTTCAGCTTTATTTCCGCTGGTCAGCCTTCCAGCGAAAATTAACGGAATACCCACTCTGAGTGAATCGCTGCCGGCAACCTGGCTGCCCGGGGTTACCGCAAGTGTACAACCGGAACGTTCCCTACCATCCGCTTGGGAGGTGATCTCCTGGGTTTACCTGGCCGGAGTGTTGGTCTTTACAGTAAAATTCCTGGCCGGACTGTTCCACGTGTTTCGCAAAGCCATCCCGGTACCGGCTGGAAAGCGCATCATTGAAATTGATCATCCATTGCTGATGGCCTTTTCCTTTTTCAACTTCATTTTTATCAGCCGTGCGTTTGTCTTAAGCCCTGCCGACCGCGAACGGATCATCCGGCATGAACAGGTACATGGACGCAAACTTCATTCCCTCGATATCCTGCTGATTGAAATTCTCCGCGTTATTTTCTGGTTTAATCCGCTGCTGATCGGGTACAAAAAAGAAATGAGTATGGTACATGAGTTTGAAGCAGACGCGGAGGTGTCGCTGGAAGAAAACCCGGAACAATACTGCCACCTGCTGGCGCGCTCCGCCATTGAATCATCCGGACTGGCATTAGCCAATCATTTTAATAATTCACTCACTTTAAAGCGAATAGCCATGATCAAAGCCATGAAAACCAATGTAAAAAAATGGAAGACCGCGATAGTCTTTCTTACCGCATGCACGGTATTTGTTACGGTAGCCTGCCAGGATCAGGTAATGGACCAAATACAGGAAGTAGCCACAACCACCAGTATTTCGGGAGATTTTCCGGCTGAACTGATGCCGGAAGTTAAACGCATTGAGCAACAATACCCCGGCATTAAACTATTTTACGTAGAGGCCGAAAGCATGAATGCCGATAAAATCAAACAGATCGCACCCGGCAATATCCTGTACACCATGCACCATAAGTACCATGATAAACAGGGTAACCAGACTTCTGAACGCGTGGGCTTAATTGTCAAGTCAGACGACTACATCACTCAATTGGCTGAACAAACCAAAACCGAAGCAACCGAAACCGGAGAGTCTATTTTTTTGGTGGTTGAAGAAAGCGCCTCTCCTGTGGATGGCATGGCTGCTTTTTATGAAGCCGTGGTAAAAAATATAAGCGTTCCAGAATCGGTAATAAAACGGGGTGTTATGGGCAGGGTATTTATTGAACTGGTAATAGAGCCCGATGGAACGACTTCTAATCATAAATTAATCAAAGGTGTTGATTCGGAGTTTGATGAAGTGGCCTTGAATGCCGTTAAAAATGCCAACTTGCGTTGGAACCCGGGCAGGCAAAAGGGCATGCCGGTACGGCAGAAGTTTGTAATACCAATTGCACTTCAATACTAATCAGGCAAATTACAGGGTTCCGGCATCTTTGAAGGTGCAGCATTCCTGACTCCCAATTATCACTTTCCGAATATTTCTTTCAGTTTATCGTCAAGTGCCTGGCCGCGTAAATTTTTAGCAACTATTTTCCCGTTAGGATCTAAAAGAAGCGAAAACGGGATGGCGTTGATATTATAGGTACGGGCTGCTTCCGATTGCCAGAATTTCAGGTCGGATACATGCGTCCAGGTAAGCCCGTCTTCGCGGATGCCCTGCAGCCAGTCGTCCTTGCTGCGATCCAATGAAACTCCATAAACGGTAAAGCCTTTGTCTTTATATGTGTTATAGGCCCTTACGATGTTCGGGTTTTCCTTCCGGCAAGGGCCGCACCATTTTGCCCAGAAATCAACCAGCACATATTGTCCGCGCAGCGAGGAAAGCGGGATGACTTTTCCTTCCGGGTCAGGCAGCGATATTTCGGGAGCCACCGAGCCAATAGCCAGTGTCTTCATCTTATTAACCATTTCAATAAATGCCTGTGCATGCGCATACCCCGCCCACTCCTTATTTAGCTTGTCGGCCACCTCGGCATATACCTGAAAATATGCGTCTTTATCCAGTACGTTGGATTCGAGTAAATTAATGACTCCCAACGAAATGGGTGCACTTTTAATTTCCAAGGCCGCTTTGTCGTTGGTATTTTTCACGAGTTGCTGGTATTGATTCTGAATATCCAGGATGGCCTGCTGATTATTGGCCGCCTGCGCTTTGTTGAAATCGGCTATGAGTTTCTGCGCTTCGGGCGTGGCATCAATACCCCGCACAAGGGTTTGTACTTTTTGAATCAATTCAATCTCGGGCGAACCTTTCACCTCAAAGAAACCCGAAGGATTGTGCCCATCAACATTGACTTCTAGGTTGTTCTTGAAAAGGATCAGGTCAATCACCTGGCGGTTATAAAAATTGAGTTTGTAATATCCCGGTTCCTTTAGCCTGATCTTTTTTGAAAACGTGTAGTTCGCCTTGAGTTTAATGGTATCCTGCCAGCCGGTGCCGGTTCGAGTAAATTCGGAAATTGAAATGATGCCCTGCTGCGGGTGTCCTACCTTGCCGCTAATGGTTACCGTCCAGCCGCCATCGTTTTTGGATTGTTGTCCGTTGCTTGAGCATCCTATCAGGATGAGGAACAAAAAATAAGTGATTCGTGGTTTCATTGTTTTTCCAGTTGCTGTTGTAAAAGTTCAGTAGCCAGTTTCGGATCGGCCTTTCCCCGGGTGCGTTTCATTACTTCGCCCATAAACATAGTGAATAATCCCCTCTTTCCTTTTTTATACTCCTGCACCTTTTCCGGGTAATCACACAAAATAGCTTCGATAACCGGTAAAATTTGTGAGGCATCGGTTTCCTGCATCACATTCAATTGCTGTGCCACCTCCAGGGGCGAACGGCCAGGGTTTTTAAGTAATTCAGGAAACACGCGCTGCGCAGCCACCGTAAAACTCACCTGCTTGGTTTCAACCAACCCGATCAGTTCAGCCAATACGGTGGCGGAAACCGGAAAACCCGCATCCGGATTTTCGTTAAGGTAAGAACGCACCGGTCCCATTAACCAGTTGGATGCCGCCTTAAAGGCGGTGGTGTAGGAGCATACTGCCTCAAAGTAATCGGCCATTTCTTTTGTCTCAGTTAGCACCCCTGAATCGTAGGGTGGCAAACCATACTGTTCTATAAACTTTTCAACCTT
>CAYNIH010000018.1:0-19790 GCA_964397115.1 uncultured Roseivirgaceae bacterium
AAGGCACCGGTAGCCTCTTCTAAATTTATTTTTCGCTTGTTGTTGAGCGGAGTTACAATACGGTAGTCAATGTGCTGGTCAAACTGGTGGGTGCCGCTGATCTGCATCACCGAAACATTGGTTTTCACTTCCATCTGGGGCAGGTAAATCGTTTTCTTTTCGATGTGGATTTCGTTTTTCAGGTCGGCAAAACGAATGGCGTTGAGCCCTTCGTCATCCAGGTATCCTTCCAATTTTTTAAGGGGTTCAAATCGGTTAAGTTCACCCTTACGGATGGTGGCGCTGATGTCGGCCACCAGGGTTTCGGGAAACATGCGCAGGTTTTGGTTAAGTACCACGTCCATCATCACCTCGGCATCGGCTTGTCCTTTCAGGTGTTTGTCCATAAGAAATTCCTGCTGAAAATTTTCGAAAACATAAAAGGCGCTGTCAAGGTGGATACCCCTGAGCAGGAAGGCGCACGAAAGGGCATTGGCTTTGGGGTTTGTGGCGTCAAGGCTGCCGGTAAACACCAGGTGGCCTCCCATGCCATCGAAGGCAATGTTTTTAGAAATGGCTTTTTCGTTGGCAATGAGTAAGTCTCCTTTCAGATTAGCCGCCTTAAAGCGTCTATAGGTCAGGCGGGCAACATCGCAGTTGAACTTCAGATTAAGATTTTTTGAAATCCGGAATTCGTATTCGGGCTGCTTTGTGGTTTCGCCCGGCTTACCAAATCCAAGCAGAAAAAGTTGGTCAACATCAAGAAATCGGGATTGCAGATCAGCTTCCACACTCACCGGCTGGTTATCAAAAAGGATCCAGGTGATGATATTTTTAAAAAATCCGTTGAACTGAAAATCACTGCGGCCGAATTTTCCTGCAACGTTGCTCAGGGCCAAGTCGGTTTTGTTGAATTGGAGCGTTCCCGACAAATCGCTAACTGCAATACTGTCGGCACCGAGGGTAAAACTCAGGTTTTTCAAATCAATGCTTCCCAATGCAGAAGCCTGTTGTGCCGTACTTTTACTTTTAAGCCAGGCAGTTTTGCCTTCAAACGAAACATCGGCAATGATGGTGCCTGCTGGCCGGCTGATGGATTTGACCGGGTAAAAGTTGAACAGCGAGCCGGCATCCAGTTCACCGGTAAACACGAAGGTAAGGTCTGGGTCGCTGAAGTTTCGGATTTCCAGGTCAGACCGGAATGCTTTTCCCTGAAGTTTTCCGTTAATGTTTTTCAAGGAAAGGGTTGCCGTATTGGGTCGATGAAGGGCTGCGATGTTCAGCACCCCTTCAAGAGAGGTTTCATCGAGGCTTGCTGCGTACTCCGGGTGAGTAATGCGGGTGTTTTTCAAACCAAAGTCGATTCTTAAGGAAGGGCTTTTTGTATGGCTGATTTGTCCGTGGAGTTGTGCATTGAAATAGGCATCTCCGGTACTCTGGTAGAGAAGGAAACGGCCTGCGGTTTCTTCAGGAAGCAGGGAAAGCAAGGTTTGAAGGGTGGTATTTTTCCCGGCAGCTGAAAGGTTTATACTGTTAGTATCTTTCCATTGATAGGATCCCTGAAGGGTGAACTTCGATTTTCCGAGAAGCAGTTCAGAAGGCTGAATGGTTAGTTTTTTTTCAGGGTCGTCATAAAGCAGGTTGGCAGTAACCGTAAATTCCTTTTTCTCCAATAACGAAAGGTTTTCGATCAGTATCCGTTCGGTAGCCAGCGTACCGCTGGCGCTAATTTCATAGTGTTCGCGAATGGAAGAAATTGACGCATTAAGCCGGCTGGTGTAAAATACCATATCGTCATTTTGCTGAAGGTCGAGGAACCTCATCCGGCAGTTGATTAGTGAAACGTTTTGCAGGTTAAAAGCTACCGATTCCTGTGATGAACTTTTTTTAAGTATGGTGTAGTTGTTTTCTCCTTTTGCATTAACCTTAAGGTGTGCTTCGCCATTCGTAACGGTTAGCCCAAGGACATTGTATGTTCCCCTGAAGACCTCAATGGGATTAAGTTGAAAAGAAATTTTTGAGGCGGTGAGCAAGGGGTATTGTCCTTCGTGGCTGTCTTCCACATTTACTTCGTGAAAAACGATGGAGAGTTTAGGAAAGCGTTCGAACACCGAAACATCCATTTTGCCAATGGTAACGGGGGTGTTCAGCTTTTGGTTAGCCTGCTGAATAAAGCGCCTGATGACCTGGTCCTTAAAAAGAAAGGTCGCAATAATGAAGGAAACTAAAAGTACCGCTGCGGTGAGGAGCAGGTAAGAAAGTACGGTTCGAAGCGTTCTCAAGTTGAAAAAAGATTGGTAAAGTTAGTTTTTTAACAGGTTATTGCTGCGAAATCAGGGTGCGTTTGTACAAATCAAAAACTGTACTACTTTTGCAATCCCAAAAATATGGGAGCTTAGCTCAGCTGGTTCAGAGCATCTGCCTTACAAGCAGAGGGTCGGGGGTTCGAATCCCTCAGCTCCCACTAAAGAAGCCGCACTTAACGCGGCTTTTAGTTTTTATGCGAAAACTGTTGTTGGGGTCAGTGTTACTAGGTTGAATGATGCCCTTGAGCGGGTCGAACAGGGCAGGGTAATCTAAGGGTCGTTTTATTAACCCATCTGATTCTTTTCAACAAATTCCTTAAAACTTTTTCGGTACGAATCGCTAATCGGCAGCATGGCTTGTCCAATTTGCACCTCGTTTTTATGAATGGAGTCAACCGCTTTGATGTTGACAATAAAAGAATTGTGGATTCGGATAAAGGCGTCAGCAGGAAGCTGTTCTTCCAGGTGTTTCATGCGCTGCAGCGTAGTAATCTTTTGTTGCCGGGTATGCAGGGTAACATAATCCTTTAGTCCTTCTATATAAAGAATGTCATTGAAAACCACCTTTACCAGTTTGGTGCCGTCTTTCACAAATACAAATGATTGCCCGGCAGGTTGCTCAGGTGTTGCCGCAGGTGGGCTGGCCTGCCTTGCCGACATTCGGGCACTGGCTTTTTCAGCCGCTTTCAAAAAGCGCTCAAAGCTTACGGGCTTCAGCAGGTAGTCCACCACATCCAGTTCATAGCCTTCCAGCGCGTATTCAGAATAGGCCGTTGTGAAAATAACCATGGGTTTGTTGGGCAGGATTTTAAGCAGCGTAATGCCGGTGATTTCGGGCATCTGAATATCCAGGAAGATCAGGTCTGCCGGATGTTTTTTTAGTGCCTCCATGGCCTTCATTGCATTTGGGCACGCGTCAACCAAGTTAAGGTAAGGCACTTTTATTACGTACTCCACCATCAGGTTGCGGGCCAGGGGCTCGTCTTCAACAATCAGGCAATCAATTTTTCTCAATTCAAAGTAATGTTGAGTTGTACGACATACCGATCGGGTTTGTCCTCCATCGCCAGTTCGTATTGGCCGGGGTAACTCAACTCAAGCCTCCGTTTAACATTCTGCAGGCCGATGCCCGATTTTCCTTCGCGGGTATCGGTTGCAGGCGGCAACTTGCTGTTTTCTACCCGGTAACTGCATTGATTGCTGTTGAGTTTAATCGAAACAGTTATCCAGGCATCGGTGGTGTGGTTGTTTACCCCGTGCTTAAACGCATTTTCAAGAAAGGTAATAAAAATAAGGGGTGCAATCCGCAGGTTTTCGGTTTTTCCTTCCACATCGAACCGGATGGGCACTTGGTTATTGAGCCGAAGTTGTTCCAGGCTGATGTAGTTTTTCATGTATTCGATTTCTTTGGTAAGTGGTACCTTTGGGTGGTTCGAATCGTATATCATGTACCGCATCATCTGCGAAAGCTTTTCAATTACCGTGGTGGTATTGTCGGATTTGGAAAAAGCGAGATAATACAGGTTGTTGAGGGTGTTGAACAGGAAATGGGGATTAATCTGGGCTTTTAAAAAGTTCAATTCGGCCATTAACCGTTCGTTTTCAATTTCCTTTTTCTTCGCCTCCAGTTCAAGCCAGTCGGCAGCAAAGCGCAGCATGCTTACAAATACCGCGATGAACAGGTTGATGGCCACCGCCTGAACTACAAACATGCTGGAGAAAAAGTAATCGGCACGGGGTGTTCCTTCCACCATCATCCGCTGGATATGGATGCGGAAGAGTATCAGCACAGCGAAGGGTAGGATAAATTCGGCCAGGTACTTCCAGAGGTTTTTATGCCGGAAAAACCGCGGCAGCATCACAAAATAGTTCAGGTAGGCGATGGTAAACGTGAACAGAAACTGAACAGCCACAAATGAAAGAGCGCTGCTCCAGTCATAACCTCTCCGCTGCTGGTAAAAACTTATCTGGTACAGGTTAAACGACAGGTAGATGCACCAGAAGATAATATGGAGCAGGGTTAGCCGGTGTCGTTGAAACAGGTTTTGCATACCGCATATAAACGCACAAAAGTAGAAGAGTTGGTTTGCCTCAGGAGTGCCTAAGCCCGGTTTTTCGACCAGTTCGTGCAATTGTTCGATTAAGCCGATTAACCCGAAATACCCCAAAGTTTATACCCGTTTGTCGAAACAATTAAGCCGGTTGTCTAATACCCGGATGTTAGCAAAACCATCCGTGCAGTTTTGTAGTCTATAAGGGGCATAACATCATTGCATCACGACCAAAAACCAAAAAATGAAGCGTATTTTTTTAGTAGTAACTGGTGTATTTTTTTTCATGAGCCTGATGGCCCAGACGGAACGTTCCAAAGGTAATCACAAGGTTTCAGGAGTGATTATGGATGCCGGCACCCGGAAACCGGTAGAGTTTGCTACCGTGGCCCTTGCCGATGCCGATGGGAAAATTATTGACGGAGCAGTAGCCGATGAAAAAGGAAAGTTTGTTGTTGGCAAACTGGCTCCCGGCAGCTATACGGTAACCATCTCATTTATTGGCTATGAAACACAATCCATGCCGGTAACCATTGACAAAAAGGACATTGATCTGGGTTCAATAGATTTTAAAGAGGAGGCCTCGGTACTCAATGAAGTTGTCGTGGAAGGACAACGCGCCCTTATCGAAGAAAGGGTTGACCGCACCGTTTACAATGCCGAAAACGATGCTACTACCAAAGGGGGCGATGCCACCGATGTGTTGCGCAGGGTACCTATGCTCAATGTGGATTTGGATGGAAATGTCTCGCTGCGGGGCAACTCGAATATCCTTGTACTCATCAACAACAAACCTTCTACCATTACTGCCAGCAGTGTGGCCGATGCCTTGAAGCAGATACCGGCTGATCAAATTAAAACCGTAGAGGTGATTACGTCTCCTTCTGCCAAATACGATGCCGAAGGCTCATCCGGGATCATTAACATCATCACTAAAAAGAATACCCTCGAAGGGTTAACCCTAAACGTGGACGCTGGTGTTGGCTACCGCGGCTCTAACCTGGGACTTAACGGAAACTACCGCAAAGGTAAAATGGGGTTCTCGCTTGGCGGATTCGGACGCGCCAATTACAACAATACAGGTAGTTTTGAAAACCGTCAGCTCACACAAGATACTATTCTGAACATTCAACGGGCCGATACCCGCAACAACAACCTGTTTGGCCGCTACACATTAACCTGGGACTATGACATTGACAAATACAATTACCTGGCTGCCTCCGTTCGGTATGGGGTGCGCAATGGCACCAGCTATCAGGATGATCTGGAGACACTTTCGCTGATAAATGGCATTCAAACCCGTTACGATCGGGCCAATGTTAGTACCATCGATAATTCCGGTACGGTAGATGTTACGCTCGACTATACCCGCACCTTTCAAAAGCCATCAAAAGAACTCAGTTTTTCTTCTCAGTATAGCCTGAACGATCGTACCAACGACTTTACCAACGTATCGTATGACGATAACGACATTGTTGATTTTAGGCGAAGAAATGATAATAAAAGTTTTAACCAGGAAATAACCTTTCAGGTTGATTACCAAACACCCCTTGGTGATAAACAATTGATTGAGATGGGTGCTAAAGAGATTATCAGAAACGTATCAAGTGACTACCAGAGTTATCAGGCTGTGGGCCCCGATGGGGAGTACCAACCGGAAACTACAGCCAACGCAGGAAACATTTTTAATTATGATCAGGATGTTTCAGCGGCATACCTTTCTTATACAGTAACGCTGCCCAAAGCGTACAGTTTAAAGGCAGGCGGCCGGTATGAATATACACGCATTGATGCCAATTTTCAGAATGATCCCGAAAATCCAACACTGGCCGATAAGGAAATTCCCTCGTATGGGGTGTTCGTGCCCAGCGTAAACCTCTCAAAGCGCCTTAAGAATAATAATACCCTTAAAGCTGCTTACAACCGAAGAATCAGGAGGCCCTCTATCCAATTTCTAAATCCCAATATTCAAAATCCCAACCCGCTTTTCTTACAGATTGGCAATCCATACCTTGAACCAGAACTTACCGACAATTACGAATTGTCGTACAGTGTCAGCATTAAGAGCACCTACCTCAATTTCTCAGCCTTCTTCAGAAATACCACCGATGCCATACAGGCAGTGAGGCAGGCAAAAGGAGATACCATAATCACTACCTACCAGAATATTGGAGAAGAAAAGGCAGCGGGGTTAAGTGTGTTCGGAAATGTGATGGTGGGCAAACTAACCCTGGGCGGTGGCGGTGATGTATACTATGCCGTGCTCGACAACAATGTTGCCGACCCGCTTTATGCTGCCCGTAATGAAGGCTGGGTGGCCAGCGGCAGGTTGTTTGGTAATTACAAGCTAAACGAGAAGTGGTCGTTGCAGGCATTCGGATTTTACCGCGGACGCCAGGTAAACCTTCAAGGCTACCAGGGTGGTTTTGGTACCTACAGCCTGGCTATCCGTAAAGACTTTAAAGACAAAAAGGGTGGGTTCGGAATTGGATTCGAAAACTTCTTTACCCCTCAGTTCAAAATCAAGGGAGTAACTGAGTCGCCAACCATCGACCAAACCAACATAAACATCCGCGATGTGTTCAGTATCCGTGTAAACTTCAATTACCGCTTTGGCAAGATGAGCTACGACAACCAGCCTCGCAAAAGGCGTTCGGTAAATAACGATGATCTGAAAGATGGCGGTGGTGGCGAACTGGACGGTAATCAGGTGCAGGGTCAGGGACAAAACGGTCAGCAACGCGCTGGGGGTTTTTCAGGTGGCGGACGCCCGGTTACGCAACCTATGAAAAAAGAAACAACACCGGCTGATTCTACGGTTGCACCGGTAGATGTATCCGGCACTTGGAGCTACACCGTAGAAGGTGGCCCTCAGACCTCTGTTGGTGAAGTAACATTTACCAATGCTGATGGCAAGTGGGCGGGCACCATTAAGAGCGACCGGATGCCTCAACCGGTTGCGCTCTCATCAGTTACGGTTTCGGGCAACAACATTGTTTATAGTTATGTGTTGAATTTCGGAGGCAATGAAGTAACCATTACCGTGGATGCCGCAGTTACCGGGGAAGCCATGGAAGGAACCATGACAATTGGGCAATTCAGAACCTTACCGGTAAAAGCCACCCGGAAAAAATAAATTTTTCATAGATTTAGTAATGAAGCCCCGGAGTAACTTCCGGGGTTTCCTTTTTGTCCACATAGTAAAGAAGAGTAAACCCATCCAATGGAGCGGCTACCCAAGTGAGGTTTTTATTCGTTTCTGCTCACGCACCATTTCCGGAAAGCCCATTTTTCGGGCGAGGGCGTTAACCGTCATGGCGATTCGCTTTGTTTTTGTTTGCGAAGTTTTTGTGCTATCAATCCATTTGCTGAAGTAGCGCTGATGGCTTGGCGCTAATGTCTTAAAAAAGGCAAAGGCTGTTGGGTCATCCTTTATGCAAGCCATAAAGTCGGCATTCATGATGAATTTGCTTTCATCCAGTTCTAACGTCACCTTCAGTTTGTCACCATGTTTTTTACCGGTGCCTTTTCGTATGGTATTGTTTATAGGCAAAATAAATTTGCCATTACCCATAGGAAGAAGAGCGGTTTGCTTCAGCGTATAATTATCCAGTTTACCCTTTACCCGAAACGAAGTTTTGGTATCAGGTTTAAGCTTTTTAGCCTGGCTGGCGCTGATTTCAATGTAACTCCAGCCGGTTTTTTCGCCTTTTTTATCGAACTTTTTGATTGCGGTTATGAAAGCGATCATTGTCTGCTAAGTTAAGAAAATGCATGACACCAGGCAGCAGGGGTAAACTTGTACCTACAACAATTGTCATTACTTTTGTAAGTAACCGGTATCAAAGGCCGAAATATGTCCCTGGAAGAAGCCATCAGGCAACAAAAATTTCAAAGCGAATACCAAAAGGCGGCCGTAAACATACTGTTCACAGGCAGTTGGCTCTATAATGGGCACGCTGCGTTTCTGAAAAAGTTTGACATCACTCCTGAACAATTCAACGTATTGCGGATTTTACGGGGCAGCCATCCCAGGCCCATGATGCTGGCCGACATTACCTGCCGGATGATTGATAAAAGCAGCAACGCTACAAGGTTAGTTGAAAAGCTACGCGTAAAAGGCTTGGTGAAACGTGAGATCTGTAAAAGTAATCGTAGGCAGGTGGACATCAGCATTACCCATAAAGGGTTAAACCTGTTGACTAAAATTGATCGGGAATCGGATGCATGGCAGGTTACCTTACGAAATCTTTCGAAGGCCGAAGCGCAACAATTGAATTTTTTACTGGATAAACTTCGCGGTTAATTGTCAAGGCAGGTTTCCATATTCCCAACGGGCCAAAACGCGCTCGTTATAAGCCTGGGAAATTCCATTGACCCAACCCTAAACAGTCGTGTTTTCAAACTATACCAACACCTGCGGAGGCAACCTCATCCGTTTTGGAAAGATGTAATCCCTGCCTACGCCACATTAACGGTTGTGTACGATGTCGTCTCTATCCGTAAACATCACCCATCGGCATTTGAATGGGTAAAGAAGGAGGTAGAACGCGCCATACAGGAGTGCAGTGACGATGATGCCCTGCCCGCGCGAAGTCTTCGGATACCGGTTTGTTATGATTCAGCATTTGGAGTTGACTTAAAAACACTGGCAAGGACGAGCAAGCTTTTAGTTAACGAAGTTATAGCCCTTCATACGCAACAAACATATCGGGTGTACATGCTCGGCTTTTTACCCGGCTTTCCGTACATGGGCATTGTGGATGATAAAATCGCAACACCGCGATTGTCCACACCGCGAAAGCATGTGCCTGCCGGAAGCGTAGGCATTGCCGGCAATCAAACGGGTATTTATCCGGTGGATTCTCCCGGTGGCTGGAACATCATCGGCCGGACTCCCGTGAAGTTATTTGATCCGGAAAGCGAATCACTCGCATTACTTCAGCCAGGAGATGAAGTATCCTTCATTCCGATAAGCAAAAGCGCTTATGAATCATTTGATGCAGAAAACTTTCAGCTCGTGCAGCCATGATTGAAGTAATAAAAGCCGGCATAGCCGATTCCGTTCAAGATGAAGGGCGGTTTGGTTTTCAGCATCTTGGCATTAATCCGAATGGCGCTATGGATTTAGCTGCCATGAAAATTGCCAATGCCCTGGTAGGGAATGGGTTGAATGAAGCGGTTATTGAAATGAGTTTTCCGGCCGCTAGTTTTCACTTCAGGCAGCCTGCACTCATCGCGATAAGCGGAGCCGATCACACGCCTAAAATTAACGGACGACACGTACCTGTACATCAGCCCGTGCTTATTCCGGCCGGCAGTGAATTGAAATTTACAGAAGTACTTCACGGTGTGTGGAGTTATTTGGCTGTACAGGGTGGTTTTGATATACCATTATGGCTGAACAGTTACAGTACCAACAGCAAGGCACAAAAAGGGGGGCTTCATGGGCGCTCATTAAAAAAAGGTGATGTGATTCCTGTCAGAAAGAGGGTGATGGGTTCTGATGAGCTACGCGTATTTTCCTGGCGGACGAATGCCCAGGAATTTTATCAACAAGGAGATAAGAAAAAGATTATTCGGTGCATTCAAGGAAATGAGTATGACTGGCTTACAAAAAAATCGCAGGCCGATTTTTTCAAACATCACTATTCTGTTAGCATACACAGCGACCGCATGGGCTACCGGTTAACCGGGCCCTTGCTTAAGAAGTCAAGAAAGCAAGAATTACTCTCAACAGGCGTCACGTTTGGTACAATACAACTGCTGCCCAATGGCGAACTCATTGTCCTGATGGCCGATCATCAAACCACTGGTGGCTATCCGCGTGTAGCACATGTTATCGCGGCCGACCGTACACGCGTGGTCCAAAGCCGACCGGAAGAGAGGGTACAATTTTCGTTTGTTGACCAACAGGAAGCTGAAGCGTTGTATTTAAAGCAGCAGCAAACCCTCCGGCAATTGGAGCAATCGTGTAAATTAAGACTTCGGGAACTTACGACATGACCATCGATTTGAATTGCGACATGGGTGAAGGAATGCCTCACGATGGGGCCATTATGCCGTATATCAGCAGCGCCAACATTGCGTGTGGGTACCATGCGGGTGATGAGACCACCATCCGGAAAACAATTGACTTGTGCCTGCGGTACAACGTAGCCGTTGGCGCGCATCCGGGCTTTGACGACAAGCCGAATTTTGGTCGTGTGCCCGTCCGGCTTTCGGAAGGTGAATTGTATCAGTTGGTTCGGAAACAGTTGGAAATCATTCAAAACATTTGCGAAGAAAAGGGGGCAGAACTCCACCATGTTAAACCCCATGGCGCATTATACAACATGGCGGCCACCGATCGGTCGCTCAGCCGCGTGCTCACAAGGGCTGTTTATGATTTTAGCCCGAACCTCATCTATTATGGGTTGAGCGGCAGTGTAATGATTAGCGAGGCGCAGGCTGTCGGGCTGAAAACGGCAAACGAGGTTTTTGCCGATAGAACTTATATGCCTGACGGAACGCTCACGCCACGAACCCATCCGCAGGCATTGATTGTAAAGGTTGAGGATGTAGTCAGGCAGGTTGTACAACTGGTTACTGAAAACCAGGTTACAACCTGTACAGGAGAAACGATATCCATGAAAGCAGATACGGTATGTATTCATGGCGATGGACCGCATGCCGTAGAATTTTTACAAGCTATACATAAGAGGCTGAGGGGCAAGTCCATAGGCAGTTGAAAGAAATTCTGAGCCAGAAATAAATTAGCGTATATCGAACTATCCTTGGTATTTGTTGCTTTAGGGTAGTATATTTCCCAACCGATGATAGGCAAGGAAATAACGGTAAGTCTGCGTGCTTCTGAGATCGTTGAAAAATACCAACGTGAACTGGATAAGCACATCGATGATTTGCGCAAGGGACGGGCGGAAAGGACCTGTACCATTCAGGATTTTGCCGATCGGCTGCACGTTCATCCCACCCACCTGAGTAACACACTCCATCAAACCCTGCGGCAATCGCCTTGCGATATTTATGAAAACAAGCTGCTGGCACTTTCGAAGGAACTTCTTTCCACGACCAACCAATCTATAGGCAACATAGCAAGACAACTGCACTACGATCCATCTAACTTTACCAAGTTTTTTAAGGCTTATACCGGCATTACCCCTAAACAATACCGCCAACGGTTACGCAGTGAAGTAAAATTCTGAAGTGTTCACCATTTTTCAGGAAGTCTTCACCATTTTTTGACGGAGCAGGGGGCGATTTTTGTGTTAGTAACTCAATCAGCTATGAAAACAAAGATTGGATTGGTGACCGGTGCAAGTCGTGGACTTGGCAAAGATATGGCGTTGGCTCTTGCCGATAAGGGCATGGATGTGATCGTTACGTATCGTGAGCAAAAGCAAGCCGCTGAAGAAACCGTGTCTCTCATTCAGCAGAAAGGAAGAAAGGCAACTGCCCTTCCCTTTGATGCGGAGAAAATTAAAGCGATTGATCAGTTTGTCGGATCAGTTCACGAAACACTGAGTAAAAATTGGAATACCACCCACTTTGATTTTCTTATTAACAATGCTGGAATTGGAGCTACACTAATGATTCCGCAAGTAACCGAAGAGGACTTCGACCGATTACTGAACATTCATTACAAAAGTGTGTACTTCCTTACCCAGAAATTGATTTCATCGCTGAATGACGGTGGAGTTGTGGTGAATATTTCAACGGGTACTACGCGGTTTTGCGTACCCGGATATTCCGTTTATTCTTCTATGAAAAGTGCTTTGGAAACGTTTACCAAATACGTTGCCAAGGAGTTTGGGTCGCGTGGTATCCGGGCCAACGTGGTGGCTCCGGGGCCTGTAGAGACCGATTTCAACAATGCAGCCATTCGAAACAATCCGCAGATGAAAACTTATCTCAGCAGCCTGTCTCCTCTTAATCGCGTGGGTTACGCGGATGATATTGGCAGCGTGGTGGCCTTTCTTTGTACCGATGACGCCAAATGGATCAATGGGCAGCGGATTGAAGTAAGCGGAGGAATAAACTTATAGTTATGCATGCGGTTGCTCTACTCGTTATTAATTTTCATAGACATAAAGTTAGTGGTTGATTTGCTGTGTGACGGATTCGTTAGCTTTAGGAAGCACCATGGAGGCAATTACAGCAATAGACAAGGTAAGCACGATAAAGCTCAGGGAAATTTCGATGGGAACTGTAACTACCGATGAAGTACACATTTTTAATCCAACGAAAACTAAGATTGCAGCCAGCCCATATTTAAGGTAAACGAAATACCGATCCATGCCAGCCACCGCAAAGTACAACGAACGCAACCCCAGAATGGCAAACACATTAGAGGTATAAACAATAAACGGATCCTTGGATATTGCCAATACTGCTGGTATGCTGTCTACGGCAAAAATCAAGTCAGTAGCTTCAATAAGCACCAAAACCAGAAACAGCGGAGTAGCAAACCATAATCCGGCTTTTTTTATAAAGAATTTATCGCCTGCAAAATCCGGAGTTACACGAAACCATTTCTTAACAAAACGCACCACCGGGTTTCTCTCTGGCTCAAACGAATTATCGGAATGTCGAATCATCCGAATACCGGTTAAGATCAGAAACGCTTATAAACGCCCTCGCATCTAAAATGTTTCAAGTCGGCTTACAGTAATAATGCGTTGGTTCACCTACAAATTAATTTTCTCGGAACTGGGCCTTTTTGCCCGGACAACCACCAGGTTGGACTGAAAAAAACCTCATCATGACCAACTGCTTGAAAATTCCCTTAAAATTTTGGCGATGGAGTTCTAATTTTAATTTTTCGCGGCTCAACTTTTACCATTTTACCGTCTTTTCCGGCTTTGTTTCGACCCCATTCGGCCATGGCTTCCAGTACGGGAACTAACGACTGCCCTTCTTTGGTCATTTCATATTCCACCCGAGGCGGCACTTCCGAATAAATCGTTCGCTTTATCAAACCATCTTCTTCTAACGCGCGCAGTTGTAACGAAAGCATTTTGTCAGTAATATCAGGAATAACTTCTTTCAATTCACTGAATCTTCGTTTTCTATTTCGGAGATACCACAGCACTACGGTTTTCCATTTTCCGCCAATGAAAGCCGAAGTGATATCCAGTGCGCAATGGTAATCCACACCATTGATGATGAATTTGTACTGCTCGTCATTTATTTTCATAAAATTTATTCGAAAATTTTTGCTGTTCTACGCTCAGTTTTACAATTCGGTCAATCTTGATAGTACCTTTCATCCGGTACAGGCTATTGCGATTGGTTATTGCTAAGCTATACTTTTGATAGTAAATAACTAAACAAAATAATAAATGAAAAAAATAGCCGTATTAGGAACCGGCATGGTTGGCGACACCATCGGTTCCAGATTAATCGAATTGGGTCATCAGGTAATGATGGGTTCACGCACTGCCTTCAATGAAAAGGCAAAAAACTTTGTAGCAAAACATCCATCCGGGGCAAGTGCGGGAACCTTTGCTGATGCTGCAAAATTTGGTGAACTTATTTTTAACTGCACAAAAGGGGAAAACACAATTGATGCATTAAAGCTGGCCGGAGACGGCATCAATGGCAAAATTATTATTGATGTCGCTAATCCGCTCGATTTCAGCAAAGGCATGCCTCCCTCACTGATTACTTCCTTATCGAATACAAACTCGCTGGGTGAGGAAATTCAAAAAACCTTTCCGGAGGCAAAAGTGGTAAAAACCCTCAATACCATGTGGTGTGGATTGATGGTGAATCCCGGCATGATTGGCGGTGGCGATCATACGAATTTTATTTGCGGCAACGATGCGGAAGCAAAGGCAAAGGTGAATACACTCTTAAAAGAATTTGGCTGGAAAGACCAAAACATCATTGACCTGGGAGATATTACCAATGCACGCGGAACCGAGGCCATGTTACCGATATGGTTACGGGTTTGGGGAGCCACAAAAAACGGAGCGTTTAATTTTAAGGTAGTTCAGTAGGCTGTTAACAAAATCATAATCAAATCATCAGCACCGTGCTTTATATTTTTGGTAATTTAAGGACATGAGAAAATGGATTTTTATTAGCGGCATCACGTTGGCAGCTTGCAAGCCGGCTGCCGACCGGGAACGTGCAGCGGAACAGCAACCGATAGAACCGGATACGATTGTTCAGGAAGAGTTTCACGATTCCGACTATGGCATTTTTTCTTTCGATTATCCGGTAAAAGGTGGTCTGGTCTATTCCCTCCAGCTTCATTTTCCTGAACGGAAGGCTAAGATTTACCCTCAGCAAACTGGTTCGGTAATTCAGGAGTTTGAACTGGGCGAGGATTTAAATCTGGATGAAGGCTATTATGCGGAACAACCGGAAGCCTTGTTCTCCTTTACCGATGTAAATTTTGACGGCTATGCCGATCTGGCCTTGCTGCGCATAACCGGTGTGGCCAACGCCTGGTCAGATTATTACCTTTTTGACCCTGCTACAAAACTTTGGCAATTCAATGAAAGGTTAAGCGAATACCCGAACATTACCCTGGATGAAAAGAAACAACTCTTGAATTTCCATAACAAAGGGGGCTATGGCGGTGCCTGGTATGAATCGGGCACCCTTCAGTGGGTGGACGGTGTAGCTGAAGTTATCCGTAAAGAAGAACAGACATCCGGAGGCGAAGAAGATGCGGAATCCTTCATCCGCACCATCTGGATTAATGTTAACGGAAAACTGAAAGTGGCTGCTAAAGTACACATCAGCGAAATTGAAATCGGTGAGCGGCAGTGTTTGATGGAAGGCGACTGGGAAGAATTTGATCGCACACCTTTTTTGATTTTTGCCAAAAGCGATGAGCAGGTTACCCGGGTGGACGGCCGAGTAAACGGCTGCCGTTAAGTATCGTTTTTACTATTCGTCTCATTTTACCATTCAGGCGCATGATAAAAGTTACAGGGTGCGCTATAAATTACCCTGCTCCCCAAAAGTGGCTTGGAGTAATGTAAGGGATTGGCTGTTATACGAGGGATAGTTATATAAATTTAGGTAAGAATGAGAAACGGAAAAACTATTCTGGTTACCGGTGCCAACAAAGGTATCGGTCTTGAAGTGGTCAGACAATTAGCACGGGTAGGGCATACTGTTTTTCTCGGAGCACGTGATGAACTCAGGGGAGCCGAAGCAATAAATTTGTTAAAGAGTGAAGAACTAACTGCAACATTCGTGCAGCTTGATGTTACGGATGCCATCAGTGTTGAAGCCGCTGCTGCCACAATCCGACAAAAGGTGTCCGGTATGGATGTGATTATCAATAATGCCGCAGTGTTGTTACGGGAAGATCAGTCCCTTTCTGGCGGCACGGCTGAGGTATTTCATAAAACGATGCGCACCAATGTGTTCGGTCCGTTGCTGGTGGTGCGGAATTTCCTGCCGCTGATTAAACCGGGCGGACGGATAATCATGACCTCCAGCGGTGGCGGGAGCATGACCGACCCGGTTGGGGGGTGGTCACCGGTGTATTGCGTGTCCAAAGCTTCGCTCAATGCAGTAACGCGTCATCTGGCGTATGAACTGGCAGATAAAAACATTTCAGTGAACGCGTATTGCCCGGGTTGGGTAAAAACGGATATGGGTGGAAAATCAGCCCCTCGAACGATAGCCCAGGGAGCTGATACTGCCGTGTGGCTGGCTACAGCAGAAGGAATTCCTACGGGTAAATTTTTCAGAGACAGGAAAGAGATTCCCTGGTAATTACCGGGTACTGGTTTCCTTTGCTTTCACACCAAATTCATTCATTCAACTCCATAGGCCGGTAACCACGTTTCCGTTGCAGCAACCTTCCAAGATTTAAGGCGGGCGGAACAATCTTACTGAAATTATTGTATATACAATAATTGTATATAAATTTGTTTAATGCTGACTAAAAAATATGAAAACCGTACTGCATAAATCCCTTACCCGTGGCCACGCCAATCATGGCTGGCTTGATTCGTATCACACCTTTAGTTTTGCCGGTTATTACGATCCCGCCCGTATTCATTTTGGTGCCCTGCGTGTACTTAATGATGATGTGGTAAAGGGGGGTGCTGGCTTTGGCCAACACCCGCACGACAATATGGAAATTGTGTCCATCCCCCTTCGGGGCGCTTTGGAACACCGCGATAATACCGGAGGGCATGGTATTATTAAATCGGGGGAAGTGCAGATTATGAGTGCCGGTTCCGGCATTGCCCACAGCGAAAAGAATGCATCACAAACGGAAGAGGTAAACTTCCTTCAAATCTGGGTTTTTCCAAAAGTGCGGAACATCCTGCCCCGGTACGAACAAAAACTGTTTCCGATCACCGAACGGGTAAACAAATTCCAAACCGTTGTTTCTCCAGAGAAAAATAACAGTGCCTTGTGGATTAACCAGGATGCCTGGTTCTCGCTTGGGAAGTTGAAGGCAGGGATAACCGCGGAATACTCCATCAACAAAAATGGAAATGGTGTTTATATTTTTGTTATCGAAGGCGATGTTGCTGTTGCCAATCATCAATTGAACAAACGGGACGGACTTGGCGTTTGGGAAACGAATATGTTAACCTTTACGGCCGAGGGTGAGGCCGAAATCTTACTAATTGAAGTGCCGATGAATTAATTTATTCGTTTATTGGTTGATGAAGAACAGAACGGTATCTCGCTTACTCTACGCCCATCCAGTGGATATGGGAGGCTTTCCCGTACGCCAGCCCTTGCCAACTAACCAGGTACAGCAAATAGACCCTTTTCTGTTGTTGCACCATGCCGATGTGAAAGCGCCTCTGCACATTGAACCCGATCATGCAGGCATCGGGCCTCATCCGCATCGGGGCTTTTCCCCTGTTACATTCGTCTTCAAAGGTGGCGTGCACCATCGGGATAGCCGTGGAAACGACAGTACCATTTATGCGGGGGGTGTTCAGTGGATGAATGCCGGCAGGGGAATCATTCACAGCGAGCGGCCACCCTACAACATCCATAAAATAGGCGGGCGGCAGGAACTGATCCAGCTTTGGATTAATACTCCGGCAAAACATAAAATGGATCAGCCCATGTATTTTCCAGTAACGGCTGATGAGGCACCGGTTGTAAAAAGCGAAGACGGATTGGTTACCGGCCGGGTATTTGCCGGTGAATTACTGGGAATAAAGGGGCCTGTTCCCTCCCAAACCATTGTGAATGCCGCTACCCTGATGTTTACGGCAGGCGGTAGCATTATAATTCCCATTCCGCAAACACATAATGCCTTTATCTACCTGCTGGATGGCAAACTCTCGGTTGAATCATTCGGATTGGTGGAAGGACTGCACCTGGTACACTTTGAAAATAATGGTGAAGTAATTACCCTCACTGCGAAGGAAGACTCCCGCGTGTTGTTGCTGAGTGGTGAACCGCTTAACGAAAAAGTGGTTTCATACGGACCTTTTGTGATGAATACGCAGTCCGAAATCCTTGAAGCGATGCGCGATTACCAGATGGGGAAAATGGGCGTGCTGATTGAGGACTAATCCTTACAGTAGCCGGAGATTCACCCCAGACCAGTTAGTTGGCGCGATAAACCAATGGAGGCGTTTTATGTTATTATTATAATAGAGTGTTGAATAAAAAGCATGGAAACACAACTTATTAAAATGCAAACATCTTCCAATCCTGAATCCCCGGTACTCGATGTCATTGAAAGGCGAAGAAGTTTTCGGGCCTATTCCCCCCACCCTGTAGAGAAAGAGAAAATCAAATCACTCTTTGAAGCGGCACGATGGGCGCCATCCAGCATGAATGAGCAACCGTGGTTATACATATTGGCAACGCAGCAACAGCCTGAGTTGTGGCAACTGGTTTTTGATGCGTTATCCGAGGGTAATCGCGTATGGGCGGTTGATGCCCCAGTGCTCATCGTCAGCCTGGCAAGAACCAGGCTGAAGCGAAACGGTATGCTAAATCCTTCTGCCCAATACGACCTGGGCGCTGCAAATGCACTCCTGTCCCTTCAGGCTACGGCTTTGGGATTGAATGTTCACCAGATGGGCGGTTTTGATAAAGAACAACTGGTTAAAAATTTAAATGTACCTTTAAATGAATTCGAACCGGTGGTGATTATCGCGGTGGGTTATCCGGGTGACGTGAAAAAACTTCCTGAAAACCTGCAGCAACGCGAAACCGCTCCAC
The DNA here is from genome assembly GCA_964397115.1 of uncultured Roseivirgaceae bacterium. Taxonomy (GTDB): domain Bacteria; phylum Bacteroidota; class Bacteroidia; order Cytophagales; family Cyclobacteriaceae; genus UBA2336. The sequence continues at coordinate 18,515 of CAYNIH010000018.1, forward strand.
GGGCTCGGTTTGTACAAGAAAGTTTTGTCAGGGATAAGAGTTTTTAACATGCACAATGAGGGAATTCAGACAGCCGTAGCCACGATTGGCACCGATTTATATAAAACAGAATTGGTGGCAAGAAAACATACGTTGGTGGCCGATGAACCGGTTGATGTAGGTGGAAAAGACCTCGGTCCCCGACCGGGCGATTTGATCCGTATGGGCCTTGCCGCCTGCACGGCTATTACCCTGCGCATGTATGTTAACCGGAAAAACTGGGATGTGAAACAAATACGCGTGCAGGTCTCCAACGGACCTTTTGACGGGAAAACAAAATATGTTACGGAAATCCAGGTAACCGGTAACCTGGATGATGCCCAGCGGTCGCGGCTTCTTCAAATCGCCAGGTTGTGCCCCGTGCACAAAACACTAACCAACCCTATTGAAATTGATACCACGCTGAACGTGATATGAAGGACATTACTAAACGATACACCAATGGCGAAGTCACCATTGTGTGGAAGCCAGACTTGTGTATTCATTCCGCACTTTGTTTAAGGGTCTCCCTGCTGTATTCAACCCGCAAAAAAAACCGTGGGTAACCCCTGAGGGATCCACTACCGACAGAATTATTGAACAGGTAAAAAAATGCCCTTCAGGCGCGCTGAGCTATTACCTTAACCGGGATGCTGCAGAAGAAAAAGTGAGCGTTGAAGCCGAAACCATTGTAGAGCCCACTCCGAACGGACCGTTAATGGTGTATGGCAACATGGTGGTGAAAGACAGCAAAGGAACACTTACCAGAAAGAGCAATGCTACGGCTTTTTGCCGCTGCGGGGCCTCCAGCAACAAACCGTTTTCCGATGGTTCGCACCGCAAGATAGGGTTTCAGGAATGAGTACTTAATAACTTTTACCTATTCAACAATCACCTTTTTCAGGTAGTATATATCCGGGTCAACAACCGGCAATGTTTTGCTGGTTATGAGTTGCGTTTTCTTGTTGAGGGTGAGGGTTTGCTTTCCCGTATCGGTCAAAATTTCAACCGGTAAATCAAAATCAAGATTATTCAGTTTAACCAGCCAGGAGCTTTCACCGGTTTGCTTAAGCAGTACTTCAAGTTTGTTGGATGTACGCAAGTACAGATCGAATACCGGTTTAAGACTTTTGCTGTAGGCCGAACTGAAAAGCTGTTCAACGTCATCAGTTGTTACGGTGTTGTCGTAAGTGTATTGCGGATCGGTTGCCAGTTTTTTCAGTGTTGGGAAGAAAAGCTCATCCCCCATGATGTACCG
>CAYNIH010000019.1:0-19772 GCA_964397115.1 uncultured Roseivirgaceae bacterium
TTTACTTCTATGGCAAGCGCATTGCGGGCCAGGCCTTCGCTGATGCTTTTTGCTATTTCAATTCCCTTCACACCGTTGGAAAACTCACGAATGCTTCCATCCGGCAAACTTACCTTTACGCTCATTACACTGTATTAAAATCCCGTAAATATAATGGAGATTATCGGATACCCTTAGGCGTCAGAGTTTAAACTGGGCGGTAAACAACACACCGAATTTCCGCGCCCGTTCATTTTCAAGGTAGCTTAACCGGTGAACAAAATCCACCCTGAAGAACCGGAAAATATTCTCTACACCATAGCCCAACTCAAAGTAAGGTCGTTTCCAGGTGATATTGCTGTTTCCTTCCGGAAAAGGAAGCGGTTCGCTTATCGCCTTATTTTCATCACTAAGGTTTCCGTAAATGACATTAGCCAGGCCGGTTAACCGCCAGTGCAACCTGCGCATGAGCGGAATGCGGTTAAGGATGAAGCCTTCAAAATGCTGTCGGTACTGAAGCGAAACAAACTGATCGCTCACGAACTCACCAAAATTCATCAGGCTGTACACAATATCTGTATAAAATGGGGTTTCATTTCCGATATGCAGTGAAAGCAACGGATAAGGAAGCACGTCATCGGTGTATTCGCCAGTAAGGGTTAACCGGCCTGTACCCAGGGGGCCCATGGGCAGCCGTTTGACAACCGTTAGCCTGAATTTATCGTATTCAAAATCGCTACCAGCTATGCCTTTTAACCCGCGGCTGTAACGGAAAGTAATAATAGGCCACTTTTGAGGACCAAGGCTCACCCGCTCGTTATCGTATTGAAGAAAGAGCTCATCGCGCGACAAGCGCGACTCCAGCACCAGCTCAGCCCGCTGAAAAGTGCTGGCCAGTGTGCTCACATCACCAGGCGTAGTGTAATAACCAAAGTCGAAAACAGGATTAAACGTGTTATAGCGAAAGGCAATGCGTTGTGAAAAACCTTTTACCATCTCGCGTTGAAAATTAAAGCGGTATTCATCAAAATAAAACCCTCTGCGGAAAATACCAAACTGTGAAGCAGCTAAAAACAAATAATCATCCGCCAGGTTCTCGTCATCAATTCCTACCCGGCCTAAATCCCTTCGCACCCGCAAACCGATTGTCGTCCAGCGTTTCCTGTCGAGAATGTTGCGAACGAATGCCGAATATTTTACGCGTTCATCACGAAATCCGTAGCCAAGCTGGGCGCCAAACTCCCACTTACCGCTGAATGAATAGTTTGTTTTAAAGCCCGACTGAATGCGCAAGCCTTCAATATCATTTAATGCCATCAGTCTAAGGTAGGGGCCAATATCAATCTTACCGACTTTTTTATAACCATTAATAATCACTTTTACAATATCAACATAGGTGCGAACCACAGGGATATTGGTCAGCGTATCAATCATCTGATACACATTCTTTTCAGTTTCCGTAAGGGGTTCATGCCGGAGTTTATTCCAGTGTTCGTCATTATGCTGATTGAGGATGTACCCCTCCTCCAGTTGAATTTGCTTTTCATAAAACTTGAGGGGCTTGGGCTGATTAATCACAAAATCGCGGTTGGATGTATAAAATTTTGCCAGCATGCCGGCCCAGTCATCGCGCACCTGCCCTACGTTGATCAGTACCCTGTTTTTAACGGGAAGCCAAGGCCCGGCTTCGGTAGGAAGCAACTCCTGCTGAATTTTGATTTTTTCAATAAAATTCAGGTTGGCCTGGCGGCCGATGGTTGCCTCGATTTGCCGGATGGCAAAATGCTCCTTGGTTATCCACATCGTTCCGGTAAAAGCCAGCGCCTGCTCACTCTTTGGAAAAAAATCTATGCGGTAGCAGTAATGGTCGCCTATATAAAGGCTGTCGGTCAGATCATATTCATAATACAATCGCCATCCATCGGCTATGGGCGATACGAAATCTTTTTCAAGAATAGTGAGCCAGTTGCGATAGAAATTGTATTCCTGGAAGGTAGGGCCGATGAGTTGACTGGTAAGAGAACCGTCTTCAAAACCCAGGCCGCTGATTTTGGTCTCCTTAATGTTTTCGAGTTTCAATTCGGGGTTGTTTCGGTAGTAGTAGCGTGAAACGCTCTCAGAAATGAACACCGGCAGAATGGGTTTACCGTCTTCACCGGCAACGATGGCTACACTATCGAGCACCTGGGTAATCTGGTTAATGACTTTTTTCTTACGGAATTTGTCCGTCATGTTGTCAATATCAATTTCAATTTTTGAGTAGGTGTCGTGTTCATAAGCAGAAAGGTTGCGTTTGTCATTTCGCTCTTTGTTTTTGATAACATTGCGCAGAATGGGGAATGCCGGATTCTCGCCCGCCAGGATTACCACATCGCGCAGGCGGGTAATCTCTTCTTCCAGTTGAAAATTTATGGTTTGTGAAATGCCCCGCTGAACGGCTTTGGCCCGTGGCTTATATCCGATATAAGAGGCAATTAATGAATCGGTTGGCGTGGTGGTTGTCAGGGTATAATTACCGTCAAAATCGGTAGTCGTGCCTATACTGGTCCCTTTGAAAACAATGTTCACGAAGGGGATCGGGTCTCCAGAGGTTACATCGGTAACCTTACCCTTTACCGTGGTAACCTGGGCCGGCAAAATGAAGGGCAATAAACACCAAAACAGAACTGAAACCTTCACAACCATCATCCTGTCGGCAAATTCAATTCAGTGTTAAAACGTAAAAATAATGATTAAACTGTGAGAATAATCCATAGGTTTCAAAATGAGCCTGCTTGCTGCATGGATTCCTTTTCGCCCAGGAAACGAGGCCGGGTTTTCAGTATGTATAAATCCAAAACGGCTTTTACCCTGGCAAAATATTCTCGTATTCTAACGGTTGTAGTGGATTCCGGATCAGGTTCATCCGCCACCATGGCCACGGATTCCAAACCGTAATAATCGCTGATAAACAGTGCCCGGTAACTATGAAATGACTGGGTGATAATGGTGAGCTGATGCTGACCGAATATTTCCTTGCTGCGAACAACCGAATCGAGTGTGCGGAGTCCGGCATAATCCAACGTGATGGCCGATGACGGAACGCCCCGTGCAATAAGGGCTTTCCGCATTTCTGCAGGCTCGTTGTAAAACCGGGTGCGGTTGTCGCCACTGAGCAGAAACTGATCGATCTTCCCCTCCTTATACAATCCGGCCGCTGCATCCATGCGCTTTTCAAAATAAGGATTGGGTTTGCCGCCAACCAGTTTATGACTGGTACCCAGTACAAGGGCCACCCGGTGGGCCGGAAGTTTTGATGAATCGGTAAACACCCTGCTTTGGGTGCTTGTTACTATCCAGATGTTAGAGCCAACAAAAAAAAGGAAAACAATAACCAGCAAAACCAACAACGTGCGCCTGGCCAACTTCATACCATTCGATTAAAAACCAACTGCTGTAAAGTTACGCAATTGATTGAAGAAAGCGCCTTTCAATAAGGTCGGATCGCTTAACGATTTTTCGATACCATGAGAGTTTAAGTCCATCGCGTTCCTCTGGGGTAAGGCCGCAGATCCACTCGCCAGCCCTCAAACGGGCCATAAGCACCTCGACACAGATGGCCACACTTACGGAGATGTTAAGGCTCTCGGTAAAGCCATACATAGGTATCCGGACAGATTCATCACTGTGTTTGCGGGCATAGGTTGAAACACCGGCATCTTCGTTGCCAAATACCAGGGCCACTTTTGAGCGGCTTACATCAAGTTCATGCACTGGAAGGCGGCCAAGCGGATCGGTAATTACAATGAAATAACCATTTGCTTTAAGCACATCGAAACACAGCCGGGTTGCCTGTTCCGATTTGTAGCGCATTACATTTACCCATTTGTATGATCCTTTCAGTACTTTTTTATTTACCTGCCAAGGTGTTGTGCCTTCGATAATATGAATATCCTGCAGCCCCAGGCACTCGCAACTGCGTACTACTGCGCTGGCATTGTGGGACTGATAGATATTTTCAAGTACTACCGTAAGATGGCGGGTACGCAAGCCGAGCACCTGATCGATGACGGATTTCCGGTGTTCGGTGATGTACTCACCGAGGTGTTCTAAAAGGCGGTATTCTAAATCAGTAAGCGGCATGCATTAACTGAAAAGTGCGCCTGCAATGGTTGCCGTCATCATGGTAGCCAGCGAGGCGGCCATCAGGGCGCGGAATCCCAGGCGCGACAGATCAGCCTGGCGCCCCGGAGCCATACCTCCTATGCCCCCAATCTGAATGGCAATGGAGCTGAAGTTGGCAAATCCGCACAGCGCATAAGTTGAAATGAGCAGGCTCTTTTCACTCAATAAGCCGGCTGCTTTTATCTCGGCCAAACTCAGGTAGGCCACAAACTCATTAATCACCAGTTTTTGCCCGAGAAAACTTCCCACGTAAAGGCTTTCTGACCAGCCAACCCCCATGGCAAAAGCAAACAAGCGAAAAATCTGCCCGAAAATATATTGAAGCGAGAAGCCACTGAAGGCACCATTAGTTGATGTGGCAACCCAGGCATTGAGCCCGGTCCATGAGCCGATGCCGTCAACCAATATCCAGTTAAGCGCATAGATCACGGCAATGAAAGCCAACAGCATGGCACCGATGTTTAGCGCAAGCTTTAAGCCATCGGCCGCACCAGTCGCCAGTGCATCCACCACATTCACACCAATGGCCTCCTTATTCACCTGAAGAGTACGATCAATTTTTTCCGGCTCAGTTTCGGGTAAAAATATCTTGGCCATTACAATGGCTGCAGGAGCATTCATAATAGATGCGCAAAGGAGGTAGGTAGCGAATTTAACCAACTGGTCGGGGTCGGATCCACCCAAAAAAGTAATGTAGGCACCCATTACGCTGCCGGCAATGGTGGCCATGCCGCCTGTCATCAAGCATAGCAATTCCGACTGGGTCATGCGGGCAATGAAAGGCCGCACCAGCAAAGGGGCTTCGGTTTGCCCTAAAAAAATATTTCCCGCTGCCGAAAGGCTTTCAGCACCCGATAAGCGCATGGTTTTGGTCATCACCCAGGCAAACCCAAAAACAATTTTTTGCAGTACACCCAGGTAATACAATCCCGCAGTAACGGCCGAGAAAAAAATTACTGTGGGTAAGGCCTGAAAGGCAAACAAAAAACCCAGTCCGTGACGCGTGCCCTCTACGGCATCACTGTTTTTTGCCAGGTCGCCAAAAAGAAATTGGGCACCATTAAGGGCGAAACTCAGAAATTTGACAAAGGCATTCCCTAATTGTTCAAACCCAGCGCGTACAAAGGTTATTTTAAAAATAAGGAGGGCGATGATCACCTGCAGGATTAGGCCGGCCCCTACCAGTTTCCAGTCTATTCGCTTACGTTGAGCCGAAAACAGGTAGGCCAATGAAACAATTACGACTAAGCCGATGGCACCGCGTACATAATCCATTAACAAACACCGTTTAACTGACGCAATGAAATAGCGAACCTGTTCAAGTACAATCTGGTTAATTCCGTTTACTCAGTTCATCGCGGATTTTTGCAGCCCTTTCATAATCTTCACGCTCAATGGCTTCTTTAAGCAATTCATTGAGTTTATCAACCGGAAGATTTTTAAAGTCTTCTCCCTTTTTAGGGACATCCTTTTTAACCCGGGCGCGGGGTTTTGGTTCGGCAGCCTCCTCTTCGGGCTCATCGGTTAACACAATGCCTGCCTCACTCAAAATACTTTCATAGGTAAAAATGGGTGAGTCAAATCGCAGCCCGATGGCAATTGCATCGGAAGGCCGCGCATCAATTTCAGATCGCTTTAAGCCATCGGAGCAGATGATCTTGGCAAAAAAAACACCTTCTTTCAAATCAGATATAATGATCTCTTCAACGGTAAAATGAAAATTATTGGCAAACGCCTTAAATAAGTCGTGCGTCATCGGCCGGTTTGGAATTATTTTCTCGATTTCGATGGCGATGGCCTGTGCCTCAAACATACCGATGATGATGGGCAGCCTGCGGTTGCCGCTTGCTTCTCCGAGTACTAATGCAAACGAACCAGATTGCGACTGGCTGGATGAAAGGCCGAGTATTTCAAGTTTTATCTTCTTCACAACTACCGTGCAGCTTTTATGGAATCATTCAATTTAGGTAAAATTTCGAAAGCATCGCCTACAATTCCATAATCGGCAGCTTTGAAAAACGGAGCTTCAGGATCTTTGTTAATCACCACAATACATTTAGAAGAGTTTACACCTGCCAGGTGTTGGATGGCCCCCGAAATGCCTATGGCAATATACAACTGGGGCGCAACTTTTACACCGGTTTGACCTACGTGCTCGTGGTGCGGCCTCCAGCCCATGTCCGACACAGGTTTGCTGCATCCGGTGGCCGCATGCAGGGTTTTAGCGAGCTCTTCGAGTATGCCCCAGTGTTCGGGGCCCTTCATCCCCCTTCCGCCCGATACCACAATGTTCGCTTCGGGAAGCAACACTTCCCCGGTTGCTTTTTCGGAGGAGGTGATGGTAGTGGCAAAATCGGAATCGGAAAGTTGAGCAGCATACGGTGTTACGGCACAAGGTTTTCCCACCTGGCTAACTACGGCAGCATTCTTTCTGATACCGATGACTTTCTTTGGTTTTGTCATCTCAACGCGCGCAAAGGCCTTTCCGGTATAAATGCTGCGTTTCACGGTAAACCCCGAAGAGGTATCCGGAAGTTCTACCACATTCGAGGCGAGACTGGCATCCAGTTTGGCTGCCACCCGTGCCGCAACGGGTGTTCCCAATGATGAATCGGCAAGTACCAGCACTTCGGCCTGTTCATCCTGAAACGCTTTGGCAATGACCGTTGCATACGCCTGGATGATTCCTTTGTTAAGCCTTTCATCGGCAGCATGCAACACTTTGGCTGCACCATACTGGCCGAGATTTTCCAACTCGGTTTTATCCGCATCGCCCAGTGCAAGAGCTATTACGGTTCCGCCCATACCGTGGGCATAGGCTACCGCTTCAAGCGAATTCTTTTTTACCTTACCACCAGCACTTTCTGCAAATACAAGGATATTCATAATTCAACATTCAAGATTCAAGATTTTGTTACAGCACTTTGGCCTCGTTTTTCAGTAAACGTACCAGTTCATCAACATTCTCTGCCGGAATCATTTTAACCGCTCCCTTGGGTGGTGGCAGTTCAAATTGTTTCAATTTAATGCCGCTATCAACGGCCACCGCCTCAATCACTTTCAGGGGCTTGGTTCTTGCCGACATAATCCCCCGCATGTTTGGAATTTTCCACTCAGCAATGGGCTCCTGGCAACCGGCTACAACTGGCAGGCTGACTTCGAGGTACTCTTTGCCTCCTTCAATTTCACGGGCAAGTTTTGCCTTGTTGCCCTCCACATCCAGTTTCATCACCGGTGATACCGAAGGAATGCCCAAAATTTCGCCTACAATACCGTGAACAGCCCCGCCATTATAATCAATCGACTCACGGCCCATTAGAATCAGGTCGTAAGCAGCCGACTTAGCATACTCCGCGATTTGTTTAGCTACAAAGAAGGAGTCGGTTGGCTCGGCATTAACCCGTACGGCCTCATCGGCACCAATGGCCAGTGCCTTTCGAAGCGTAGGTTCCGTATCGGTAAGTCCTACGTTTAACACAGTAATCGTTGCCCCTAACGATTCTTTAAGCTCAACAGCCCTGGCCAGTGCGTAATCATCATAGGGGCCGATAATAAACTGCACGCCATTCGTATCGAATTTTGTGTTATTGTCAATAAAATTGATTTTGGAAGTGGTGTCGGGAACGTGTGAAATACAGACAAGAATTTTCATTGGAGTAACTTGGTACAAAGAGTCAATAAAAGTGCTTAACCGGCCTCAAGATAAAGCATAAAATCCGAAATTTGACACAACAAAAATCCAAAATAATTGACTTCCTCAGGCCGCATTCAGCAATTGCTTCGGTTCCTTGAAGAAGAACCTGACGATGCCTTTATCCAATATGCTTTGGCGCTGGAGTACCGGAAAAACGAGCCGGAAAGGGCTGCAAAGATGTTCCGAAACCTAATAAGCCGTCATCCGGATTACCTGCCTACCTATTACATGGCGGCCATGCTTCTGGCCGAGTTGGGAAAAAGGGATGAAGCCCTTGCTTTACTCAATGACGGAATTTTGTTGGCGGCAAATATAAACGATCATGCCACGTTGCGCGAATTGAAGGAAGCCAGGCAGCAGTTGGAAAATGGCTGACCTAACCAATTGACAGGACATACCACCGTTATAACCAAGCTAACCATCAATCAAAAAGGCATATCGCTTTCGTTGGCCGGTGGTGGTGGCTCATCTTCAGGCTGTATCTGGTTAAGCCGGCTTTCACGGGTAATCGTACCAAACGAGCGATCTGCAGGGGGTATGTCGTAGTCGGTAAATTTAGTGTACTTGCCGATGAACCTGAGTTTAACAGAGCCCGTTTGCCCGTTGCGGTGCTTGGCAACAATTACCTCTCCCAGCCCCGCGGTTGATATGCCCTCTTCATCTACAGTAATCTTGTAGTACTCAGGACGGTATAAGAAGATAACCAGGTCGGCATCTTGTTCAATAGAACCTGATTCGCGCAAGTCGGATAGTTGCGGTCGCTTGTCGCCTCCACGGGTTTCAACACCCCGGCTTAGCTGCGAGAGGGCAATCACAGGAACGCTTAATTCTTTGGCAATGCCTTTAAGCGCCCGCGAGATGGAGGCGATCTCCTGTTCGCGGTTTCCTCCTGTATCGCCACGCATCAACTGGAGGTAGTCAACTATAATTAGTTGAACGGCATGTTCGGCTTTAAGCCTGCGGCATTTTGCGCGCAGTTCAAGGATAGTTAATGCCGGGGTATCGTCAATGTAAATAGGAGCGGCCGAAAGCCGGTTGGTTTTATGCACGAGTTGCTGCCATTCAAAATCAGCCAGTTGGCCTTTGCGGATTTTTTCGCCTTCCAATTCAGCCTCCGCGGAAATCATCCGGTTTACCAGTTGCACCGAAGCCATTTCCAGTGAAAAAATGGCCACCGGCCTTTTAAAGTCAACTGCCGCATTGCGCATGGCAGAAACAACAAAAGCCGTTTTACCCATCCCCGGCCTTGCGGCAATGATGATGAGGTCGGAATTCTGCCATCCTGATGTCAACCGGTCAAGGGCAGAAAAACCGGAAGGCACACCGGTGAGGCCGTCTTTATGTTCCTTCAGTTTCTGCAACTCGGTAACGGCACGGTACATGAGGTTGCGCATGTTGTCGTAATTCTTGCGCAGGTTGCTGTCGGATATTTCAAAAATGGACTGTTCGGTTTTATCGAGCAGTTCGAACACATCGGTAGTGTCTTCGTAGGCATCGTGGTGAATCTGGGAGGCAATCTGAATCAGGTTCCGTTTAATGGCCATTTCAATTACCACCCGGGCATGGTATTCGATATTGGCGCCTGAGCTTACCTTCGAGGTTAGTTCAGCGATATAATAAGCACCTCCTACCAGTTCCAGTTTACCGTCTTTGCGCAACCGGTTCACAACCGTGCGCATATCAACAGGTTCTGACCCTTTAAATAATTCAATAATTGCGCGGTAAATTTCCTGGTGTTGTTCAGAATAAAAATGTTCGGGTTTTAAAAACTCAACAACTGCGTTAAGCGCGCCTTTTTCTAACATCAGCGCGCCCAACACAGCTTCTTCCAAATCAAGCGCCTGCGGAGGCAGCTTACCCAAGCTTTCGGAAATATCCCGCACCAGCAGTTTGCTTTTTCCTGAAGCCGTCAGGGTGCTTCCTGTCCGTAACGGTGTTGATCTGCCTTGCTCCATTACAAGTGGTTGTTGTACATGTTGCTTAATCGGTTGACAAACGTAAGCAAACACGTACTGTTGTTAACGACAATCGTTCCACACCTTGTCTGCAATCATCCACAAGCTGATTAACAAATTGTACACAGCGTGTTGAGTGCAAAGATACTTTCTCCTAACTGACAAGAAGTGACAGCCCCTGGCCCGAACTATTGACTAATCAGTTTTTGTAGTATTTTGACCACTCAAACAACACTCCATGTCGTTTCAGGCGGTTCATTTTATCGGAATTGGCGGCAGTACCCTGCACAGCCTGGCTATTGCCCTTCAAAAAATGTCAATTACTGTTACCGGCTCTGACATAACACTGGAAGAGCCCATGCATGCTGAATTGCTGAAAAACGGGTTGCTTCCCGCCAGCCAGGGATGGTTTCCGGAAAAAATTCATTCCGGCCTTACCGCTGTTGTTGCAGGTCCGGAAACCGATAAAAACAACCCGGAACTTTATGCAGCTAAGAAAGCCGGTATTCCAATTTACACCTATCCTGAGCTTGTTTATCTTTTAAGCGCTGACAAGCAGCGGATTGTGGTTACCGGCACGCGGGGAAGAACGGGGCTTACAGCCATGGTGCTGTTTACGTTACAGTATTTTAATCGTCCGTTTGATTTCGTCATTAACCACCCGCTAACATGGCTTCCGGATACTATCCGCATTACGGACGCTCCGATAATCATAATTGAAGGTGATGAATCGCCCGGACCATTAGACAACCGAGCCGGATTTCTTCATTACCAGCACCACATCGGACTGATTTGCAGCATTAGTTGGGAGTCGGGCAGTTTATTTGCCAACGAAGAAGTGTATGTAAGGCAATTCGATGAATTTGCCGACCAAACACCAAAAGGCGGATTGTTGTTCTATTGTGAGAATAATACCCTTGCAACGGTAGTCGGAGCAAAACAGCGTACCGATGTGCAGGCGTTCCCCTATAAAATCCATCCGCATACCTCCGAGCAGGGAAATCATTTTATTTTAGCGGGAAAGAACAAAATCCCGGTGCAGGTGCATGGTACCCAAAATTTTGAAAGCATGAGCGGGGCAATGGAACTGCTTAGGCGAATTGGTGTGCCTGCCGAAAAATTTTACGAAGCCATACAATACTTTACCTTTTGAACCTGCCCTAATGAAACTTAACCTGCGCAATTCCCTATGTTTTTTCGACCTGGAAACAACCGGTACAAATATTACTCACGATCGGATCATCGAAATAGCCGTCATCAAACTTACGCCTTCCGGTGAGGTGTTGCGCAAATCTTCCCTGCTTAACCCAACTATTCCCATCCCTGCCGAATCGGCTGCCATACATGGCATTACCGATGCGGATGTTCAAGGCAAACCCACCTTTAAAGAGATGGCCAAAGAGTACGCCCGGTTTTTTGAAGGGGCCGACCTGGCTGGTTTCAACATCCTGAAATTTGATATACCTATTCTGGTTGAAGAATTTCTGCGGGCCGGGGTTGAGTTTGACTACACCCGAAAAAAGATAATTGATGCACAGCGCATCTATCACCTGATGGAAAAGCGTACCCTAAGTGCTGCCTACCGGTTTTACCTGAATAAGGATTTGGTCGATTCGCATACCGCTGAAGCCGATACGGAAGCTGCTATGCAGGTATTAATGGCGCAACTTGAACGATACGACAACCAACCGGTTACCGATGGCATGGGTAAAAAAATCGGGGAGATAAAAAATGATATGGACGCACTGGCCCTGCTCACCACCTCCGACCTGGTTGACCTGGCCGGACGCATGATGAAGGACCAGCAAGGCGAAGTGCACTTCAATTTCGGTAAGCACAAAGGCAAAAAAGTACTTGATGTGTTGCGCAACGAACCATCGTACTACGACTGGATGATGAATGGCGATTTTCCGCTCGACACCAAACGCAAACTCACCGAGATAAAACTTCAGGGATTTAAAAAATAATCCTAAGTTCAGTGTCCTTTCAACAAATCACCGAATCAAATCATCATTTCTTATAATATTTCATCGCCTCGTGCATCCATCCCTGCAGATCGTTTACGCGGGTTTCATGCGAGGGGTGTGTGGAGAGAAATTCGGGGGGTTGCTGCCCTTTGCTTAATTCGGCCATGCGTTCCCAAAACCTGGGCGCCTCGTTCGGATCATAACCGGCCATCGCCATAAAAATGAGTCCGATGTGATCGGCTTCCGATTCATGCTGGCGGCTGAATTTAAGCATGCCCAGATTGGTACCAATACCAACCGCCTGCAGCAGCAACTCATTTCCAAGCGATGGATTTTGCCCCATTAACGCACCCAGCGACTGAACGCCAACCTGAGCTACCATTGCCTGGCTCATCCGTTCGCGACCATGGTTGGCAATGGCATGCGCCACTTCATGCCCCATCACCACCGCCACACCCACTTCATCTTTACAAATGGGCATAATGCCTGTATAAAACGCCACTTTGCCCCCCGGCATGCACCAGGCATTTACGGTTTTTGGGTCATCAATAAGGTTAAACTCCCAGGCAAAACCAGCCAACTCGGAGGTTAGGTTTTTCTCAGCCATGTATTGCTCAACAGCCTTTTGAATGTTTACACCCACCCGCCTTACCAATTCGGTTTGCTCCCGATTTTTAGACAGCGGCCCCTGCCTAATCACTTCTTCGTATTGCTGGTTGGCCATCGGAATGATTTCTGAATTGGAAATCAGACTAAGTTGCTTTCGGCCCGTAACGGCTACTGACGTACAGGCGTACACCAACAAACCGCTCATCAAAAGAAGAATTACGTTGCGTAACATGGTGGTTAATTTTAGACAAAAATAAACATTCAGACCCTTTATTGTTAATACCTTTGCAACTATAATCAGTCAATATGCGAATATTTGCCATCGGCCGAAACTATGTAGAGCACATCCGGGAATTAAACAATGAACGCCCTGACGAACCCGTGATTTTTACCAAGCCCGATACCGCTCTGCTTCGCAACAACGAGCCGTTTTATTATCCCGATTTCTCGAACGACATTCACCATGAGGTAGAACTGGTGCTGCGCATCGGCAAAGAAGGAAAGAACATCCAGGAAAAATTTGCTTCAAAATATTATGACGGCATCGGCATCGGAATAGATTTTACAGCCCGCGATCTTCAAACCAAAGCCAAAGAAAAGGGCCTCCCGTGGGACATCGCCAAAGGATTTAACGGGTCCGCCCCGATTTCTGATAAATTTTTGCCGGTAACCCACTTTAAGAACTTGTCCGATATCAACTTTCGGTTAACTGTTGATGGCGCGCTGAAACAGCAAGGAAATACCGGCTTGATGATCTTTAGTTTTGATTACATTATAGCTTATTTATCAAAATTTTTTACCCTGCGCACCGGTGATCTGATTTTTACCGGAACACCCAAAGGAGTTGGCCCGGTTAAACCCGGCAATGTGCTTGCAGCGTATATTGAAGATGAGAAACTGCTGGAATTTGAAGTTAAATAATAGCCTTCTGCTCGTTAGCCTTTTTAGCTATTCCCTTACGGGCTATACCCAATTCAGTGAGGCAGATGCACCTTCAGGCTCAACCAGCTATTTGTTTCCGATAAAACCGGGGCAGCCAGCCGCATTGGCTGGAACAATGGGCGAATTACGCGCTACGCACTTTCATACCGGCATTGACATCCGTACACTCAATGAAATCGGCTGGCCGGTTCGGGCCGCCAACTCCGGCTATATTTCGCGCATTACTGTTTCGCCTTCCGGCTTCGGACTCGCCATGTATGTAAAACATCCTGATGGCTACACCACAGTGTACGGGCACCTCGATAGATTCAAAAAAGAAGTTGATGAGTATGTGCGCAAAGAACGGTATCGCAGAAAAACATCATCCATTGACCTTTACTTTCGGAAAGATCAGTTTCTCGTTAGGCGTGGCGATACCATTGCCTATGCCGGTAATACCGGTTCGTCAGCAGGACCGCACCTGCACTTCGATATCCGCGATGAAAATAACCGCGCGCTTGATCCGCTCCACTTCAATTTTTCGGAAATCGTTGACCACACCCCTCCGGTTGTGCGCAAAGTTGCGCTAAAAACCCTTGATATCAATTCCCGCATCAACGATCAGTTCGGACGCGTTGAATTTTATGTAACCAAAAACGGAGGTGAGTACGTGCTTCAACAACCTGTTCTGGCACACGGAACAATCGGGATTGAAGTGCTTGCCTACGATGTGGTGGACAATCTGAATTACAAATGCGGGGTAAACTACATTGATGTATTTGCCGACAGCCAACAGGTATTCCACCAGGCCATCAGCCAACTTAACCTCAACGAAGGCCGGCTTATATTTACCGTAACGGATTATAAATCGCTTCGGGCCGATGGAACACTTTTTTACAAACTGTATATTGATGATGGCAACCAACTAGGCTTTTATAAAGCCGAGCGAAATGGGAAGATTGTTGTTAAGCCAAATACCCAAACTCCTGTTAAAATTATTTTATCCGACACGTACGGAAACCGCAGTACACTCCGGCTTACCCTGCAACATACCAAACCAGTAAACCTGGTGAAATGGATTAGCCCGGCACAAAACACTTCGTCATTCATTCAAGAGAATACCTGGATCATTACCACAAAAACCTGCCCGAAAAATACGCTCGCCTGGAAAAATGGTGAGCCTTCCGTTCTCGATCCCGCCTACCTGAATTCCGCCACCACGGTTTATCTGGTTGACCTTCGCAATCCGCTGCCCGACTCGATTATTATTTGCGGAGAACGAATCATTCCACCTGTTCAGGCAAGAATTTTTCCTGGTAAGGAGTTTACATTTTACAGTGCCCATGCCGATATCCGGCTTCCGGCAAAAACCCTCTACGATACCCTTTATTTTTCTGCCTCCTACTCAATCGCCACCGATAGCATGGAGCAATTCAGCATTGGCGACCCGTATGTTCCGCTGCGCCAGGCAATCAACCTGACATTAAAACCTTCCCGCAAGTACACCATCCCTGAAAAAACACATGCTTACCGCAAAAATGGAAAAGGATACATCTTCGAAGGCGGCAACTGGATACGGGAGCAACTGCAGTTTAGTACCCGTGATTTCGGCACCTTTACCCTGCTTACCGATTCGATACCGCCAGCCATTACTCCCCTTCAGGTAAACCGGTATGGTGCGCGTTTTAAGATACGCGACAACCTGTCGGGCATTGCGTCCATTGAAGCAACAATCAATGGGCAGTGGCTGTTAATGAATTACGATGAAAAAACATTTACTATTGAATCAGAACCCCTAAATAAAAATGCGTTATTGCAAGGTGAATTGGTGTTAACCATTACCGACAACGCAGGAAACCAACAGGCATTTAAACAAAACATTAACTGATTATGCTTACTGCCGGATCCAAAGCTCCCGATTTTAGCACGACCGACCAGGATGGAAACCCCGTAAAACTGTCCGACTTCAGAGGAAAGAAAGTGGTGCTGTATTTTTATCCGAAAGACCAGACACCCGGCTGTACGGCCGAAGCCTGCAACCTGCGCGATAATTACAAACTGCTACAAAAAAAGGGTTATGAAGTGCTGGGGGTAAGCACCGACAATGAAAAATCTCACCAAAAGTTTATCGCCAAAGAAAAACTACCTTTCAGGCTGCTGGCCGATGTGGATAAGACCGTGCACAGTAAATACGGCACCTGGGTTGAAAAATCGATGTATGGCCGCAAGTACATGGGCACCGCTCGGGTTACTTTTTTAATCAATGAAAACGGAATAATTGATGAGGTGATTGAAAAGGTAGATACAAAAAACCATGCCAGCCAGATTTTGAAGGATAGCATAAAAACGCCTAAAGCCCCAGCCAGGAAAGCCATTAAAAAGAAAAAATCCCCTGTTAAAAATCG
This sequence comes from uncultured Roseivirgaceae bacterium, assembly GCA_964397115.1. Lineage (GTDB taxonomy): Bacteria > Bacteroidota > Bacteroidia > Cytophagales > Cyclobacteriaceae > UBA2336. The sequence goes on from CAYNIH010000019.1 coordinate 15,695, forward strand.
TAAGAAAAAGTAGGTAGATAAGTTTAGATTGTAGATTTACACCTGAGAACGCGTTTAGCCTTTCTTCAATCTAAAACCTTAACAAAGGATACCCCGATGAACCAACCAGACCTTAATCACCTGAAAAAACTCTGCGCCCAAATCAGGCGCGACATTGTGCGCATGGTACACGCCTGCCAGAGCGGCCACCCGGGCGGATCGCTGGGATGCACGGAGTTTTTTGTAGCCCTGTACTTTCATATGCTGCGTAGAAAACCCGGCTTCGACATGGATGGTGTGGGCGAAGATATTTTCTTCCTATCGAATGGTCATATTTCACCGGTATGGTATGCCACCCTGGCCCGGGCCGGCTATTTTGATGTTAAGGAACTTTCCACCTTCCGGTTCATTAACTCCCGCCTGCAAGGCCACCCGGCCACCCACGAAGGCCTGCCGGGAGTGCGCGTGGCCTCAGGTTCTTTAGGACAGGGCCTTTCGGTAGCAGTAGGTGCTGCCCAGGCAAAAAAACTGAATAAGGACGATCATTTTGTTTATGCCCTCATGGGCGATGGTGAACAACAGGAAGGCCAGGTGTGGGAGGCCGCCATGTATGCCGCGCACCATAAGGTTGATAACCTCATTGCCACCATCGATTACAACGGCCAACAGATTGATGGCCCGGTTAACGAAGTTATTGACCTTAAAAACCTTCGTGCTAAATACGAGGCTTTCGGCTGGGAAGTACTGGAGTTCAACGGCAATCAACTCGAAGAAGTAATTGCCGGCCTGGAAAAAGCCAAATCGCAATGCGGTAAAGGAAAACCCGTATTGAACCTTATGCGCACCGAAATGGGCTATGGCGTTGATTTTATGATGAACTCACACAAATGGCATGGCGTGGCGCCTAATGATGAAGAGTTTGATTCGGCCATGGCACAGTTGCAACCGACTGAATTAGGTGATTACTGACCGCAGTCTGCAATAATTCCTTTAATTTAATTCGCTGCACACGGTAAACGGGTACGAGTACCCTTTTTCATCAAATCAATACGCCATGCGGGTGATAGCCTCACATTAGTTTCTTATTAACTCACTCACATTTCTTACACGTTAAAAGGTTACCAAACAGGGAATTTAACACTAACTGCAACCACTGCAAGGTTGTTTCATTACCTTTTACCGTTATATGGAAGCCAAGAAAAACCCTTCGGCCGACCTTGAAAACCTTCGACCGCTGTTCTTTGCATCAGGCCTGGTTATCGCACAAACCCTGGTGGTGCTGGCTTTTGACTGGCAGACCACTGAAGGCAAACCCACCGCCCACAATCTGACGTTCATGGAAACTGATGACTTGATTGAAATTCAGCCAACCGAACAGCCACCTCCTCCGCCACCCCAACGCGTTCAACCCCTAACCGTTGTGGAAGCACCCAATGACGAAAAGATTATTGAAGAAATTGCAATAACGCTTGACCAGGAAACAGTTGCTGACTTTAAACCCGAAAATGCCCCGGTGATTGATGTCAACGCAGAGGAAGAAGAAACCGACCAGATTTTTCTGGTGGTTGAATCGGAAGCTGAATTTAAGGGCGGCCGCACAGCCCTGGTAAAATTTGTTAGCGAAAACCTGAATTACCCAAAGCAGGCCAGGCGCATGGGCATTGAAGGGAAAGTTTTCCTCTCCGCTGTTATTGAAAAAGATGGCTCAGTTACCAACGTACAGGTTTTAAAAGGCATCGGTGCCGGTTGCGATGAAGAGGCCGTTCGGGTGGTGAGTGAATTACCCAGCTGGATTCCCGCCAAACAACGAGGCCGCCCGGTGCGCAGCCGGATTACCGTACCCATTACATTTGTTATGCAGTAAAATTCTTCATCGCCAGTAATTAGAAGGATGGGTCAGTCAATCTTGCGGTGTATAACCCGTCCAGGTTTACGACCTGTTTGACCCTGCCAAAATTTCGAGAAGAGGCACAACTTAATGGTAACAACAACACTATGGCGAGTGGATGGTTTCCCTTAAATTGCTCAATTAAATAGATTGCCGAAACACCGATAAGCTGTGCGTACATTTTTTCTGGTTGCCATTACCTTAACACCCGGTATTGCCATTGCTATTTACATGTACATTCACGATAAGCTGGTAACAGCTACTTTCTTTCATGGCATTTACGACTACTTTCTCTTTATCTCCTTTGTGCCGGGTATTTGGGTGTGGTCGTTTGTTTCGCTTGTGATCGTATTTATTCTTGCCCGCAAAGCTATTCGGCCGCACCAGCAGGCATCTCCCTTTTCTGCAAACATCTGAACCAACAAATAAATCACGCTAAATAAAAACAATACGATATGAACAAACGGTCATTTCTAAAAAACCTCGGCATGCTTTCGCTGGGCATTCCGGCACTAAGCCGTATCGATCAGCTCCTGGCAGCAATCGGCACCACTCCGGCTGATGAATTGGCAAAGGATGAGGATTTCTGGGAGCAAGTACGAGGCGGGTACAGGCTCAAGCCAGATTACATTAACCTGGAGAACGGGTACTACTGCTTTTTACCACAGGAGACTCTGGAAAACCACATCAAGCACATACGGGAAGTGAATTACCAGGGTTCATATTATATGCGCACCGTGCAGGTGGAGAACAAACGAAAAACTGCAGCCCGGCTCGCTGAACTTGCCGGATGCTCACCGGAGGAGTTGGTGATCACACGGAACACCACCGAATCGCTTGACCTGATCATCAGCGGGCAGGACTGGAAACCCGGAGATGAAGCGGTAATGGCCGAACAGGACTACCCGGCTATGCTGAACATGTTTAAGCAGGTGGCCAGGCGATATGGCATGGTAAACAAAATCATTTCCGTTCCCAACCACCCCAAAGACGATGACGAAATCGTAAGTCTATATGAACAAGCGATAACACCCAAGACCAAATTGCTGATGGTCTGTCACATGATTAACATAACCGGACAAATTCTGCCGGTAAGAAAAATCTGCGACATGGCCCACCGCAAGGGCGTTAAAGTGATGGTGGATGGCGCCCACGCCTTTGCTCACATCAAATTCTCCATAACCGATTTAAACTGCGATTACTACGGATCAAGCCTTCACAAGTGGTTAAGTGTACCACTGGGTGCCGGACTGTTGTATGTAAAAAAAGAAAACATCCCTTCGGTTTGGCCACTCCTGGCACCCTATGATATGAAGGAAGATGACATTTACCGGCTCAACCATACCGGTACTATCCCGGTGCATACCGACCTGGCCATTAACAATGCCATTGATTACTACGAAAAAATCGGAGCCGAAAGGAAGGAAGCACGGTTGCGCTATTTACAGAACTACTGGACCAGCCAGGTGCGCAGCCTGCCCCACATTGTGGTCAACACCCCGGCCGACCAAACACGCTGCTGCGGCATAGCCAACGTGGGTGTAAAAAATATGAAGCCGAAAGACCTTGCCGATACGTTAATGACGAAATACAAAATTTACACCGTGGCCATCGATAGCGCCAATGTACATGGGTGCCGCATTACACCAAACATCTACACCACTACCAAGGAACTGGATTCTTTTGTAAAAGCACTTAAGGAATTAGGGTAACGGCTTCAGGTTTGAAGCACCTGGTTGATTACGCGGGTAGCATTACCAATGGCTATTTTGGCCACTTCACTTTCTTTCAATCCTTTTGATTGAAGGCCTTTCTGCCAATCTCTAACCTGCAGGTAGCTGGAAAGAACCGGCCTGAAATTGGCATCCATATCGGTACCCAGTCCGACATGGTCAATGCCCACCACATCAATCAGGCGCATCGTATTGTCAACGAAATCGGCTAAATCAGCATTCAAGCCTGACGGCCACATACCAATTACCCCTCCGGTGTCCGCCACAGCCCGGGCATGGTCAGCTGACACCATTCGTTGTGCCACCGGGTGCGTACTGCCTGTGTGAAGCATGCTGTGTGAAAGAATGATGGGATTGGCAGTTACAGCTGCAACGGCTTTAGTTGTATCGTAACTCGCATGAGCCACGTCAATGACCATACCCAGTTTGTTCATTCGCCTGACCGCCCGATCGTACCGAAAAACCAGGAAGCCGATCT